>CAZYRQ010000535.1:0-1828 GCA_964649455.1 uncultured Lentisphaerales bacterium | reverse complement strand
CTTCGCCGGCATGCCGACCATCTACTTCGTCCACGAGGCGATCCGCACCAACCCGGACTGCACGGCGCAGTGGAAGCGCTGCCTGAAGCACTGGGCCCGCTCGATGCGCAACTGGCCGTGCATCGTCGCCGCCTCCTGCGGCGTCAACCAGATCTGCCCCGAGCGCAACATGCGCCCGGAGTTCCTCGGCCAGGACTTCGAGAACAACGGCGTCGCCCAGAACATCGAGTTCGCCCGAAAGGTCGCCCGCGAAATCCACCCCAACTGCCTCTACTTCTCCCACGCCGACGGCACCGTGGGCGACATCTCCTCCTCCAACCTCTACTTCAACTTCACCCCGCTCCAGGAGCGCGAGGAGTGGCTCGGCCCGTGGGCCGAGAAGGGGGTCCTGCCCTGGTACGCCGCCGAATTCGGCGCCCCGTACTACGCCTGCTGGTTCCACAGCCGCGTCCCGCAGATGACCGAATGGCTCGCCGCCTACTACGGCGACCAGGCCTACGCGGCCGAGGCGGAGACCATGCTGAGCCTGTCCAAGGCCTACGCCAAGGAGTGCCTGCGCCTCACCCACGGCGGCTGGATCGACGGCCAGGACCTCTACGCGCACAACGACCTCGCCGAAACCTTCTCCCGCCTGCTCGTCACCCGCGTGAACCGCGCCTGGCGCGCCTTCGGCCAGAACGGCGGCCTCATGTACCTCTCGGCCTGGAAATGGGACGAGCCCAACGCCATGCGCGACCGCCAGTTCCAGTCGAACGGCGAAGTCGTGACCTTCCTCGGCGGCGCCCCGGCTTTCACCGACCGCACGCACGCCTACCGCTCCGGCGGCGCCATCGCGAAGCAGCTCGTCTTCATCTGGGACGGCCTGGGCGAGAACCGGATGTCCGCGGAATGGAAGTTCGTCGAGGCCGCCTCCGGCAAGGTCCTCGCCTCCGGCAAGGCCGACAAGACCCTCAAGCAGGGCGACATCCAGTTCGCCCCGATCTCCGTCCAGGCGCCCGACGTCCCCCGCAAGACCGCCTGCCGCTTCGAGGTGACTTTCTCCGCCCGCGACATGGACGAAGCCCATCCCGCCAACCTGTCCGCGAAGCACGACGCCTTCGACATCGAAGTCCACCCCGCCAAGCTCCCGACCGTCTCCACGAAGGCCGCCGAGTTCGCGCTCTTCGACCCCGCCGGCGATTCCGCCAAGGTCCTCGAAGGCCTCGGCATGGCGTTCACGGCCTGCGACACGCTCGAGGCGGCCCTCGCCGCCCAGCCGAAGTTCCTCGTCGTCGGCCGCCGCGCCCTCGACCAGGCGCAGGGCCTCGAAAAGGCCGAGAAGGCCATCGCGGAGGGCCTCCGCGTCCTCGTGATGCAGCAGTCGCCGGCCGTCTGGAAGTCCCTGGGCTTCACCGTCGAGGACAGCATGGCCCGCCAGATGGTCAACGTCTCGCTCGCCGGCGTCGACGACGCCGACCTCGCCCACTGGGCGGGCGCCCCGATGGCGGACGTCCCCTTCGGCAACGTCATGAAGCACGACACGCGCCGCGGCCCGCGCTGGACGCACACGCACGCGGTCGCCAGCGCGCCGCTGCTCATCCCGCAGCGCGCCGGCTTCGTCCCGCTCGTCCGCGGCGAGTTCGACCTGACCTACTCCGCGCTCCTCAAGGCGCCCCGCGGCAAGGGCTCCGCCACGTTCTGCGCCTTCGACTTCGAAGGCCGCGTGGGCGAGGGCAAATGCCCCGCCGCCACGGCCGTCGCCGCCGCCGTGTTCCGCGACTTCGTCTCCGACAAGGCCGAGGCGAAGGCCGCCGTCTTCACCGACGGCGCCGCCGCCGAACGCCTCGCC
>CAZYRQ010000534.1:0-1831 GCA_964649455.1 uncultured Lentisphaerales bacterium | reverse complement strand
ACCCGAGACGGTCGAGCGCGTCGAATCCGCGCCGTCCTTCGACCGCTACCGGCTGGAGCAGACGACGCCCGACGGGCTCCTCACCGTTCGCGTCACGGCGACCGTCTACCGCGACTTCCCCGTGATCGAGTGGCTGCCCGAACTCCTCAACCGCGGCGACAGGCCGAGCGCGATCATGGACGGTTTCCGCCCCCTTTCGCTGAACCTGCCGCTCGTGGACTATTCACGCGGCTACGTCCCCTGCAGTCTCGGTCTTCCGATGCGCTTTCCCGTCCGTGACGTCGTCCTGCGCCGCACACTCGGCAGCAAGTGCCTGCAGAGCGACTTCGAGACCGAGGAGGTGCGCCTCCGCGAGCGCTTCCCCGGGAACCGCCTGCGCCTGGAGCCCGACGAAGGCCGCTCCTCCGCCGTCTGGCTGCCCTACTTCGGACTCGACTTCAGGGCCGACCGGGGCATCAACGTCGCCATCGGCTGGACGGGCCGGTGGTACGCCGACTTCGAGCACCTCCAGGGCGGATTCCGCCTCGAATGCGGCATGCCCAGGACCCACTTCCGCGTGATGCCCGGCGAGACGCTGCGCCAACCGTCGATCGTCCTCCACCACCGCAAGGACCTCTCGGTCGAGGACGGGCAGAACCAGTTCCGCCGCTTCGCGCTGGCCTACCACAGCCCGCGCAAGGCCGACGGCTCGCTCGTCCGCACGCCGCTGCCGCTCTCCGCCTGGGGCGGGGCCGACGACAAGTCGCTCGTCGCCCTCGTCGACAAGGCCGTCAAGGAACGGCTGCCCTACGACATGTTCTGGGTCGACGCCGGCTGGTTCGGCACCGACCGTCCCGTCGCCAAGGACGAGTTCGAGGGAAGCGACTGGTGGCGCACTGTCGGCCTCTGGCACGTCAACCGCGTCGTCCACCCCGACGGCTTCCGCCCCGTCGCCGCGGCCGCCCGCAAGGCCGGCATGCGTTTCCTCCTCTGGTTCGAGATCGAGCGCGCGATGAAGGGCACGCCCGTCACGGAGCAGCACCGCGACTGGTTCTACCCCGTGCCCGTGGGCGGGGGCGACAGCTTTCTCCTCGACCTCGGCAACCCGGAGTCCCGCGCCTGGGCCGTCGAGCAGGTCGACCGCCTGATCCGCGAGCATGGCGTCACCGACTACCGTCAGGACTTCAATTGCGACCCCGCCCCCGTCTGGGACGCCAGCGACGCGCCGGACCGCGTCGGCGTCTCCGAGATGAAGCACATCTCAGGCCTCTACGCCTTCTGGGACGAACTCCGCCGCCGCCACCCCGACATGCTCATCGACAACTGCGCCTCGGGCGGCCGCCGCATCGACATCGAGACCAACTCCCGCAGCATCTGCCTCTTCCGCTCCGACATGCTGGGCCGTCCGTGGTACGACTGCTCCGACGCCAACCAGGTCATGGTCTCCTCCCTCGCGCAATGGGTCCCGCTGCAGTCCGGCGGCGCGACCCCCGTCGAGGGCGACGACTACTCAATCCTCTCCGGCGTCGCGACCGGCGTCGACACGCCCATCGCACGGTTCTCGGACTCGCCCGGCTACTTCGACTGGGCCCGTTCGATCATGGCCGCCGTGCGCCGCATGATGGAGTGCTTCTACGGTGACTTCTTCCTGCTGACGCCGCATCCCGAGTCGCACAGGGGGCTCTACGCCTACCAGTGCGACCTTCCCGGGGAGGGGCGCGGCTGCTTCATCGCCTTCCAGCGCGGCGGCGACCCGGAAGACACGGAGCGCACCTTCGCGCTCCGTGCCATCGACCCCGGCGCCGACTACGAAGTCGAGACCTTCCGCGGCGCGACCACCCGCATGAAGGGC
>CAZYRQ010000533.1:0-1832 GCA_964649455.1 uncultured Lentisphaerales bacterium | reverse complement strand
CTGGCCCCCGGCGGCCGGATGCGGCAGGAAATCGCCGAAGATCCCTACCGGCTGGCCGATTGGGAGCGGAAACAGCGCAGCCGATGCTTTGTGCATCTGGCGAACGCGCGGCAGTGGAGCCAGATCACGGGCGAGCAACCGCCCGCAACCCCCGTCACCGCGATGGCCTATACCGCGGCGGGTCTGCCGTGGTTCTCCTGGTATGATGAAACGATCACCGCCCTGCCGGGAAGCAAAAAACTGGCCCGGCTGAAGAGCGTGGCCGCCATGGGGCGCAAAAAGCACCGCCGCCCGCTGCCTGGCAACCAGACGGTCAAACCTCAGCCTGTCCTCCAACTTCACCCCAAGCGGGAACCGGAGCAGGTCAGGGAGATGAAATCGTAACGCAAAAGAATAGCGAGGTCGATCATGGCACATGAACTGAAATTCGGCGATGACGGCAAGGCCGCGATGTTCTATGTCGGCGAGAAACCCTGGCATGACGAGGGCACGAAACTGGAAAACCCGCCCACCGCCGCCGAGGCCATCCAGGCCGCCAGCCTCGACTGGACGCTCGTCAAGGCGCCGCTCTTCTACCACCGCTCGCTGACCGATACCGCCGTGCTCCCCGACACCTATGCCGTGGTGCCGGACGAGGGCTGGAAGGACAAGAAGAAACCGGTGCTCGGCATCGTCTCGGGGCGCTACGAGATCCTGCAGAACAAGGATGCCTTCGCCTTCTTCGACCCCCTGGTCAAGAACGGCTACGCGACCTACGAGACCGCCGGCGCCCTGGGCAGCGGCGAGCGCGTCTGGGTGCTGGCCAGGCTGCGGGACTCCTTTGAGATCGCCAAGGGCGACAAGATCGAGCGCTATCTGCTTCTCTCGAACCGCCACGACGGCCACGGCACGGTCAACGTGAAGTTCACGCCGATCCGCGTCGTCTGCCAGAACACGCTGTCGATGGCCATGCAGGACGCCCGCGAGTTCTTCGCCATCCGGCATGACGAAGACCTGTTCAGGCGCCTGGGCAACGTGGCCGACGAGATGCGCGGCCGCATCGAGGCGCGCTACGACGTTATCAAGACGGCTTTCACCAGGATGCAGGAGGTCGAGATCGACGAGAAACAGGCCGAAGGCTATTTCGCGGAGGTCTATTCCGACGGCGAGGTGACCACGCTGCCCGAGCCGAAGAGCGCGGCGCAGGAGGCCCGCCGCCGGGAGCAGCTCTGGCTACTGAAACGGGCGCGTATCTGCTGCCGGCATATCCTGCTTGAAAGCGAGACCTGCCGCATCGGCGACGCCCCGCCTACGGTCTGGACGGCCTACAATGCCGTCACCGAGTTTGTCGATCACTGGCGCGCGGAAGGTCTGAATGGCAAGCCGCCGTCGATCAGCCTGAACAGTATCTGGTTCGGCGACGGCCAGCAGCGCAAGCTCAAGGCCTTTACCCAGGCCGGAGACTTGGCCAGGAAACTGACAAGGGGATGAGCGTATGACCGCAAAATACGAGTCCGGCGCGATCCGTTCGCTGGCCGACCTGGCCGGGGTGCTGGCAGGCGCCCCTTCGCCCGTCCTGCTGCTGGAGGGCACCCGGTCGCTGCCGCCGGACCTGCGCCCGGCGCTGACGGCGCTGGGGCGCCTACTGGCCGAGCGGCTGCCGTCGGCCCGGTTCCGCTCCGGCAACGCCGAGGGGACCGACACGGCTTTTGCCGAGGGCGTGGCGTCGGTCGCCCCGGACCGGATGGAATACGTCGTCACCCATCCCGGCATGGGGCGCAGGCGGCGCGTCGAGGGCTGCCGCGTCGTCACGCTGGCCGACCTGCCGTCGGTCGCCGATGAGCGCGTAGCCG
>CAZYRQ010000532.1:0-1839 GCA_964649455.1 uncultured Lentisphaerales bacterium | reverse complement strand
GCCCTCCTGCTCGAGCTGCTCGCAGCGGGCGCTCAGCACGGGGTCGCCGGGCGAGGCGAAGGGGAGGCGCGCGACGATCACGCACGAGAGGGCGTCGCCGACGACGTCGACCCCTTCCCAGAAGGAGTGCGTGCCGAGCAGCACGTGGCGCTCCCCCTTGCGGAAGGTGCGCAGGATCAGGTCGCGCGAGCCGCTCTCGCCCTGCACCAGCAGGCGGATGCCGGCCGCCTCGAGCGCCGGGCCGGCCAGGCGGGCGCACTGGCGCAGCATGTCGTAGCTCGTGAAGAGCGCCAGCGTGCGGCCGTCCAGCGCGGTGCCCACCTGGCAGAGCAGCGTGGCCAGCTCCGTGACGTAGGAGCGGTCCGGATCCGTCGGATCGGGCAGGTAGGCCGGCACGAGCAGGCGGCACTGGCGGACGTAGTCGAAGGGACTCGGGGCGATGCAGGTGCGGAGACGCGCAGGCTCGACCAGGTTGAGTCCGAGACGCTCGCCGATGTAGGCGAACTGGCCGCCGACGCTCAGCGTGGCGGAGCAGAGGATGACGCTGCGGCGCGTCTCGTAGAGGTGCCGGGCCAGTTGCGGGCCGACCTTGAGCGGCGCGGCCCAGGCCTCGGCCAGCGGTTCGGGGCCGTGCGCGCGCTGCACCCAGAAGACGTGCCCGGCATCCTGGCCCGCCAGCACGAAGTCGAGATCGCCCAGCATCTGCGTCAGGCTCTGCAGGGCGCCGGAAATATCGGAGGTCTCCTCGGCCAGCAGGTTGAGCTCGCCGTCCTGACTTTCGCCGATGAGGTCGATCAAGTGCCGGAAGCCGGCCGCCAGCGCGGCGCCGGTCTCCCGGAAGGCGGCCTGCGTCTCGCGGACGGCCCTCCAGGCCGCGGTCGGCGCGGGCGGCGGCGCCTGCGGATCAGCGGGGTCGGGGGCGAAGGCGAACCGTGTCGCCTCGCCGCCGGCGGGCAGCAGGGATTGGAGCGCGCGGAAGAGCGCGGTGCCGTCCTTGCGGAGCGTGTCGGCCGCGCGGGCGGCCTCGTCGATCGCCTCCTCGATGGCCGCCCGGTGCGGGCCGCCGGCCCCGAGCGCGCCGCCCGCGAGGCGGCGGCGGACGCGTTCGAGCAGGCCGCGGCGCCGCTTGCCATGGCCCGCGGCGAGACGGCGCGTGAAGGTGCCGAGGCGCGACGGCGACACCTCGACCGAGAAGAAGCGGGTCGCGGCCTCCTCCAGGTTGTGGGCCTCGTCGAAGACGACCTGCGCGTGCCGCGGCAGCGCGATCGGCGAGGTGGCCGCCATCTCGGTGAAGACGAGGGCGTGGTTGGCGACGATCAGGTCGGCGCGCAGCGCGCGCTCGCGGGCCTTCTGGACGAAGCAGCGCCGGTGGAAGGAGCAGGCGTGTCCGGCGCACTCCTCGGCGCGCGAGCTGAGCTGCGCGGCCATGGCCGGATCGACGCCCGTGCCGCCCGTCAGCGTGTCGAGATCGCCGTCGGCCGTCCGCGCCGCCCAGCAGAGGATGCCCGCGAAGACGCGCAGCTCCTGGCGCAACAGGTCGTACTGCGTCTGGTCGATCAGCTGCGCGAGGCGGCGCAGACAGAGGTAGTTGGCGCGTCCCTTGATGAGCGCGGTGCGCAGGCGCCGGGGCGGTTCGGCGGCGGCGGCGCCGTGCCGCGGCACGGCCTCCAGCATGCGCTGGACGGCGGGCAGATCCTTCTCGATCAGCTGCGTCTGGAGATTGCGGGTGTTGGTGCTGACGACGACCGGCACGTCGTTGAGGCGCGCCCAGAGGGCGGCCGGAAGCAGGTAGCCGAGGCTCTTGCCGACCCCGGTGCCGGCCTCGATGACCAGGTGCGT
>CAZYRQ010000531.1:0-1841 GCA_964649455.1 uncultured Lentisphaerales bacterium | reverse complement strand
CCGGGTGCTCGACCGCCTGCACCCGGGCCATCCGCTCCTCGGGGGCAACACCATCACGACCTTCACCGACGGCGAGGAGGCCTACCCGGCCATGCTGGAGGCGATCCGCCGGGCGCGCCGCCATATCCATTTTCAGAGCTACATCGTCGGCAACGACGCGGTGGGCCGGATGTTCTTCGACCTCCTGGCCGCGCGCGCCCGCGATGGCCTCCGGGTGCGGGTGCTCTACGACGACTTCGGATCAGCCCGGGCGCGCCTGCTCGGCTTCTTCCGGCGCTACCGCGGCATTCCCAACCTCCAGATCGTCGGCTTCTCGCAGGTCAACCCCATCAAGCGGCAGTTCCAGCTCAACCTGCGCAACCACCGCAAGCTGCTGATCGTCGATGGGCGCCGGGGCTTCATCGGCGGCATGAACCTCAGCGCCGCGCACCATCCGGACGCGAAGGACAAGGCCGGCATCCGCGACTTCCACTTCGCCGTCGAGGGGCCGATCGCCCTCGAACTCCAGTACACTTTCCTGCGCGACTGGTACTACATGACCGACGAGAACGCCGAGACGCTGCTCTCGCAGTTTCATTTTCCGCAGATCGAGGCGCAGGGACCGGTCGCCATGCGCGTCGTCAACGCGGGCCCGACCTCCGAGCGCGAGGCGCTCTGCGACGCCAATTTCGCCCTGATCGGCTCGGCGCGCGACCAGATCCTCCTCGGCACGCCCTACTTCGTGCCGCCGGACGACATGCGTCGCGCCCTGCGCGTCGCGGCGCTGCGCGGACTCGACGTGCGCCTGCTGCTCCCCGCGCGGACGAACCACCTCTCGACCACCTTCGCGGCGCGCGCCCTCTACGAGGAGATGCTCGCCGCCGGCGTGCGCCTCTTCCTGCGCCGCCCGCCCTTCATGCACAGCAAGTTCCTGCTGGTCGACGGCCGCAACGCCATGGTCGGCACGGCGAACTTCGACAACCGCAGCCTGAAGCTCAACTACGAGACCAACCTGATCGTCTTCGACACCGCCTTCGCCGACGCCTTCAAGCGCCGCGTGCTCGACGACTACGCCCACGCCGACGAGCTGGAACTCACCGCCTGGAGGCGCCGCCCCGCCGCGCAGCGCCTGGTCGAGAACCTCTTCAACCTCGCCAGTCCGGCGCTATGAGCGAGAGTGGCGCGCGGGGAGTGCATGATGAGCTGGCGCGGCACATGATCGTTCTCGTCGTCGTCCTCGGCCTCGAAAGATTTCACGCAGAGGTGCAGAGGTGCAGAGGCGAGTGGGAATAGGTGGGAGTATGAGAGCGTGGGTGAGAAGGGGTGAGACGCGCGAGGGCAACCCGTCGGCAGTAGCGACGCGGCAACGACGCGTCGCACACGGCAGGCTGCTTCTCTCGCCCCATCCTCCGTATTCGGTTTCGACAGGCGGGGCGGAGGGGCGTATACTGTTTTCATTTTAGGAAGCCGCCTTATGGAACTCTCCGTCCTGGTCAACAAGTTTGCCATCCCCGGACGCCTGGTCACCATCAATCCGACGGGCACCGGGAACGTCAACGACACCTACCTGGCCATCTTCCGCAACACCTTCGATGAGCAGCAGGTGATCCTGCAGCGGATCAACCGCGCCGTCTTCGCGCAGCCGGATCTGATCATGGCCAATCTCCGACTGCTGATCTCCCACGCCCACCGGAAACTCGAGGAGGAGGCCGGTGAGGCGGACCGCGTCTGGCAGATGCCGAAACTGATCCAGGCCCGCGGGGGCAACGATTTCTATGTCGACGAAGGCGGCGATTACTGGCGGGTCATCACGAAGGTCGCCTCGGCGACGGCCTTCAACGAGACGCAGGGGCCGGAGCACG
>CAZYRQ010000530.1:0-1846 GCA_964649455.1 uncultured Lentisphaerales bacterium | reverse complement strand
CGCGCCAGAGGATCGAGGCGCAGCCTTCCGGCGAGATGACCGAGTAGACGGCGTGTTCGAGCATCAGCACGCGGTCGCCCACGGCGATGCCCAGCGCCCCGCCGCTGCCGCCCTCGCCCGTGACGACGGCGACGAAGGGGGTGCGCAGGGTGGCCATGACGGTCAGGTTGCGGGCGATGGCCTCGGCCTGGCCGCGGGCCTCGGCGTCGAGCCCCGGGTAGGCGCCGGGGGTGTCGACGAGGCTGACGACGGGGAGTCCGTAGCGCTCGGCGAGCTGCATGAGGCGCATGGCCTTGCGGTAGCCCTCGGGGTTGGCCATGCCGAAGTTCGACGCGATGTTGGCCTCGACCGTCTTGCCCTTCTGGTGGCCGATGAGCATGACGCGCAGCCCGTTCCAGGTGGCGAAGCCGCCGATGAGCCCCTGGTCGTCGCCGAAGCGGCGGTCGCCATGCAGCTCGACGAAGTCGCTGCAGCAGCCGGCGATGTAGTCGCGGATCGTCGGGCGCTGCGGATGGCGCGCCAGCTGGACCGTCTCCCAGGGGGTGAGGGTCCGGGCCGGCCGTGCCGGGGGCTTGGCGCGTTTCGGCGCCGCGGCGGGGGCGGACTGTTGCGGACGGTAGTAGCTCAGCGCGTTGGCCAGCCACGCCTTCAGGTCGCGCCGGGGCACGATGCTGTCGATGAAGCCGTGCGCCTCGACGTACTCGGCCGTCTGGAAGTCGTCCGGCAGCTTCTGCTTGATCGTCTGCTCGATCACGCGCCGGCCCGCGAAGCCGATGAGGCTCTTCGGTTCGGCGATGTTGAGGTCGCCGACCATCGCGTAGCTGGCGGAGACGCCGCCCGTCGTCGGGTCGGTCAGCACCGAGAGGTAGGGCAGGCCGGCCTCCTGCAGGCGGGCGATGGCGGCGCAGGTGCGGGCCATCTGCATGAGCGAGACGATGCCCTCGTGCATGCGCGCGCCGCCCGAGGCGGAGACGAGGATCAGCGGCAGGCGCCTGGCGAGCGCGGCCTCCGCCGCCAGCAGGATCCGCTCGCCGGTGCCGCTGCCGAGGCTGCCGCCCATGAAGCGGAAGTCCATGACGCCCAGCACGACGGGCCGTCCGCCGAGGGTGGCCGTGCCGGTGACGATGGCCTCGCCGATGCCGGTCTTGGCGGCGGTCGCGCGGGCCTTGTCGGCATAGGTGCCGCTTTCGTCGGCGAACTGCAGGGGGTCGTTGAAGCCCACGGCGGCGTTCAGCTCCTCGAAGGAGCCGGGATCGGCCAGGAGCGCCAGGCGCTCGCGGCAGCCGAGGCGGTCATGCGCGTTGCACGCCGGGCAGACCTTGAGGTTGTCCTGCCACACCGCACGTTCGACAAAGCGCTTGCAGGCGGGACAGACCGTCCAGAGGTCGTTGACCGGACGGATCGTGGCGTCGCATTTCTGCTCGGTTAACCAAGCCATGAATCGTTTCTCCTCCGCGCCCGGATGGATTCCGGCGCGATTTTGTCGTTCATACTAGCAGACTTGGAACGCCAAAGCCAGAACGGATCGTGTTGACGCCATCCAGCCCTGCTGCCATACTCACCCTGTTTGCTGGCGTGTCGGCCAGACCGCGCAGGAGTGCGACAGGCAGGACCAAACAACATCGAAAAAGTCCACCATCGCCAGGCGCAACCCCGGGGAGTCAACGGAACATGAAACCGAAACCACTTGAATTTTCCGGAGAGCGCGTCCATCTCGCCTGGCCGGAGGACGGCGGGGCCTTCCCGGGGCGTGTGACGCTCGACGGCCGCACGCTCATCGGCCCCGATGCGCCCTGGCTGCGCTGCGAGCTGGGCGACGGCACCCGGGCCACCCCCTGCCGGGTGG
>CAZYRQ010000529.1:0-1852 GCA_964649455.1 uncultured Lentisphaerales bacterium | reverse complement strand
TAGCCCGAACCGCCGGTGACCAGAATCTTCATGTGCCTGCTTTCCCTTCGAGCGCCGCCAACCGGGCGTCCAACTCGGCCAGACGCGCCCGGAGCTTGGCGACCTGGCGCGGGGCGAGCGCGACGGCGGCCATCTCGCGCATCGAGGTGGCGGGGCTGCCGATCACGTACTGCCCGCCGGGCACGTCGCGCGCCACGCCGGCCTGCGGGCCGACCTGCGCGCCATCGCCGATCGAGATGTGGCCCGAGAGGCCGGCCTGCGCCCAGATCATCACGCCGGCGCCGATCCGGGTGCTGCCGGCGATACCGGCCTGGGCGATCACCCCGCTGCAGTCGCCGATGCGCACGTTGTGGCCGATCTGCACCAGATTGTCGATCTTGACATGGTTGCCGAGGCGTGTCTCGCCGAAGCGCGCGCGGTCGATCGCCGCGTTGGCGCCGATCTCGACATCGTGGCCGATGACGACCGTGCCCGTCTGGGGGATCTTCTCGACGCGCGGCAGCGCGCCCGGCTGCGGTGTGACGGTATAGCCGAATCCGTCGCTGCCCACGACGACGCCGCAGTGCGCGATGAAGCGGTCGCCGATGCGGACGCGCTCGCGGATCGCGACCTGGGGGTAGAGGTGGCCGTCGCAGCCGAGCTCGACGCCCTCGCCGATGAAGCACTGGGCCTCGATCACGGTGCGGTCGCCGATGCGCGCGCCAACCTCGATCACAGTGTACGGCCCGATATGGACGTCTTCGCCCAGCACGACATCCGGCGCGATGATTGCTGTCGGATGGATGCCCGGCGGGCGCCGGGGCGCGGGCGGTGCGAAGAGCAGGGCCGCCTCCGCAAAAGCTTTGTCGGGACTGGCCACGCGCAGCAGGGCGCGGGCCGTCGTGCCGCCCTGCCAGTCGCGGCCGACGATCACGGCGGTGGCCGCCGTCGAAGCCAGCAACGGAGCATAGCGCTTATTCGACAGGAAGGAGATGTCGCCCGCCTGGGCCTCGCCCAGGGCGGCCAGCCGCGAGACCACGGCGTCGGCGTCGCCTTCAACAACCGCGTCGATCTGCGCGGCGAGCTGCGCAACCGTCCACGTCATGCCGCCGCCTCTCTCACGGTTCCGCCCGCAGGGGCAGCGTCTCGGCGGCGGCCTCGGGCCGGATGCCCATGAGCTGCATGATGTTGGTCGTGATGTTCAGCGCGGGCGCGGCGTAGAGCACGCCCGAGACGGCCCCCAGCTTCTCCCCCGGCAGTTGCAGCACGAGATCGAGCGATCTGCCTTTGGCATAGGCGGCGACGGCTTTCTCGATCTCGGCCGTCGTGCGCTTCAGCATGCGCACCTCCTGCTCGGTGAGCTGGCGCTGGAGCGAACGAACCGTCTCGGTCAGCTCGCGCTCGGCGTCGACCGCGGCCGTGCGCCGGGTCATGGCCTCGTCCTCGGCCTTCTTCTTGGCCTTGTCGCTCAGGGCGGGGTTCTGCACCTCGCGGACGGCCTCCTCGAAGGCCTTGCGCGCCGTCTCGAACCGCGACTGGAGCTGCTCCTTCTGGGCGGTGAACTCCTTCAGCGTCTGCTCCAGCAGCTTCTTGTCCGACGTCGTGTTGGGGTGCAGGCGCACCAGTTCCTCGAGATCGACCACGGCTATCGCGGATGACTGTCCCAGGACCGTACCCGACAGACAGGCGACGGCGGCAAGCAGCGGCAACAGGCGGTTTCGCATCAAGTGACTCCTCACTCCGCGACAAGCGGTAGGGCTTAATTTTGGCAGAAGCGGCCCGCGAATACAAGCAGCTTCGGCTTACAGCCGTAATGGGTCACGGCTTCTTCTTTTAACTCTTTTCGCACACCCCGTTCGCTAGCGCCTGCCGT
>CAZYRQ010000528.1:0-1856 GCA_964649455.1 uncultured Lentisphaerales bacterium | reverse complement strand
TCGATCCCGCCGTGGTCTTCTACCTCGCCAACAAGGGCTACACGATCCCCCAGATCGACCGCATCCTCAATAAGGAGAGCGGACTCCTGGCGGTCGCCGGCACCGGCACCGGCGACATGCGCGACCTTGTCGCAGCGGCCGGGCGCGGCCATCCCGACGCCGTGAACGCCTTCGCCATGTTCGCCCACCGGGCGGCCCTCTACATCGGCGGCTACTACACGCTGCTGGGGGGCGTGGACGCCATCGTCTTCACCGGCGGCATCGGTGAGAACAGCTTCCCGGCGCGCAAGGCGATCGCCGCCAACCTGCGCGCCCTGGGCGTGGAGCTCGACGAGGAGAAGAACAAGTCGACCTTCGGCACGCTCGCCAACATCTCCCGCCAGGGCTCGCGGACGCCCGTGATCGTCATCCCGACCAACGAGGAGCTCATGATCGCCCGCGAAACCTTCCGCGTCGTCACCGCCGCCTGACCTACGGTCTGTCCCCCCCCCCCACACACACCCGTCCGCGCCCGCGTGCGCAATCCAGCAAAGCCCTCCATGAACTTTCTCGACTCGCTCTATCCCCGCGCCCAGGCCGCCAACCGCCGCCTCGTGCTGCCGGAGGGACAGGATCCCCGCGTGATCCTCGCCGCCATCAAGATCAAGGCCAACCGGCTGGCGACGCCGCTGGTCCTCGCCACGCCCGCCGAGCGCGCCGCCGCCGAGGCGCAGGCCGGCGACACGCTCGCCGCGCACGGCATCGAGGCGCTCGACTACACCTCCGCCCCGATCCTCGGCGACCTCGTCCAGGCCTTCTACGAGCGCCGCAAGGCCAAGGGCATGACCGAGGCCGAGGCCGACCGGATCCTGCGCACCAACCGCCTCTACTTCGGCAACATGATGCTCCGGCAGAAGCAGGTCGACGGCCTCGTGGCCGGCAGCATCGCCTCGACGCCCGACATGCTCCGGGCCGCCTTCCACTGCGTCGGCACCGCCAAGGGCATCTCGCTGGCCTCGGCCTGCTTCGTGATGGACCTCAAGACGCCGGCCCCCGCGGGCGACGGCACCCTGATCTACGCCGACAGCGCCGTCAACCCGTGCCCGACCGCCGAGCAGCTCGTCGACATCGCCCAGGCGACGGCCCTCACCTGCCGCGCGCTGCTCGACCGCCAGCCGCGGCTCGCCTTCCTCAGCTTCTCCACCAAGGGCAGCGCGAAGCACGAACTCGTCGACAAGATGCGCACCGCCGCCGAGCTGACCCGCCAGCGCTTCCGCGACCTCGCGCTCGATGCCGTCGTCGACGGCGAGCTGCAGGCCGACGCCGCCCTCGTGCCCGCCGTGGCCGCCGCCAAGAACAAGGGCGGCACGCTCCAGGGCAACGCCAACGTGCTGATCTTCCCCGACCTCCAGTGCGGCAACATCTGCTACAAGCTCACCGAGCGCCTCGCCGGCGCCGCCGCCTACGGGCCCGTGCTCCAGGGCGTCGCCCAGCCGGTCAACGACCTCTCCCGCGGCTGCAGCGCCGACGACATCGTCGGCGTCGCGGCCATCACCGTCTGCCAGGGACTGTAAGGCTATGGACAACCAGGACACCCCCGCCGCCGACGTGCCGGCCATGGAGGCCATCGTCTCGCTCTGCAAGCGCCGCGGCTTCATCTACCCGAGCTCCGAGCTCTACGGCGGCCTCAACGGCTTCTGGGACTACGGGCCGCTCGGCTGCGAGCTGAAGCGCAACGTCCGCGACTCCTGGTGGCGGACGATGGTCCGCTGCCGCGAGGACGTCGAGGGCCTCGACGCCACGATCATCATGCACCCGGCCATCTGGAAGGCCTCGGGCCACGCCGACGGCTTCGCCGACCCGATGGTCGACTGCAA
>CAZYRQ010000527.1:0-1867 GCA_964649455.1 uncultured Lentisphaerales bacterium | reverse complement strand
AGATCGATGATCTCCCCGCTGTCGATCGGCACCTCGACGAGGTAGAGCGGAACATAAACGGTCCGGCCGCTGGCCGGATCGCGGGTCTGAACGGAGCCGACCTCGCGGATGCCCCGGGTGTCGACCCCGCCGCCGCCGTCCACCATGAGAAGTGTCCCCCGCCAGGGCCCCTTCACCTCCGGGGCATCGCGGACGACGCGCGGCAGCAGGGTGTAGGCGTCGACAAGCTGGTTGTTGCCGGTGCCGTTCTCGATGTAGTGCGCGAGGCGCGTGGTGAGCAGGGGTGTCTTGGCGGGGTCGGGATCGACCGCGCAGAGCACCCAGGCGCGCGTGTAGGGCACGCCGCCGGGAACGGTGAAATGCAGCTCGGTCAGCAACCCGTTGAAGGGGGAGCGGGCCAGGTATTCGTCGACCTCCAGCGCCCAGTTGCCCTGCCCCTCCCGCGCCAGTCCGACATCGCCGCTCTGCTGCCCGCCGGCGACGTAGAAGGGCACGTTGCTGACGACGTTGAATCCCGCCGGCAGACTGTTGGTCGCGCCGGCAAAGCTCCTGGCCATGCGGAGCGCGCCGATCTCCAGCGGCAGATACCGCGTGGTGTCGTAGGAGACGGACTCGGCGATGAACCGCCCGATCGACGCGGCGGTATTCAGTGTGTAGCTGGCGCTCTGGAGCGTGCCGGTGATGCTGGCGACATGGCAGCCGTCGAACAGGAGGTTCGCGCCAAAGCCGGTGCGGCGCAGTTCGATCTGGAGCGGATGCTCCGACGCCCGGGGCAGCAGGTTCCGGTCGCGGACGATGTCGTTGTAGGTATCCGTGACGCTGTAGGACGTTCGGTAGCGCCGCATGAGCGGGCGGATGTAGATATCGAGGGTGCCCTTGTTCGGCACGTTCTCGACGCGGATCACGGCGTCGGGGAACGTGATGCCGTTGTCGGTGGCGTCCCGCGTGCTGAAGTAGAGCGTGTCGGTGGCGCGGCCCGACCAGCCCAGCGCGAGGCTGGCGGTACGGGTGCCCTGGCCGACGCGCAGGGCGGCGCCGCAGCGACCCGCGAGGGCCAGTGTGCCCGATCCGCCGGACTGGAACTCGCCCGGCGTGACGGGGACGGGGACGGGCATGATGGCTGTGATCCGGTTGTCCGGCAGGGGCTCGCCCGGCTCCTGGATGACGAGGTCGGTCAGGCTGAAGGGGGCATTGGCGTAGCTGGAGAAGTTGATGCCGGCGAGCGGCAGCGGCGGCACGGCCACCCCGGAGAGGACGACGGCAAAGAGGCGGTTGGTGTCCACGGCCACCCGCAGTGCGCCATCCTGCACGGTGACGGAGCCGCGGTGCCATTTGGAATCGGCGAGCGAGGCGGGGAAGCCCGCCGACGCGGTGACGGACGCCGGCAGCCCCGCGCTGGTGACGGACAGGGTGGCCGACGCGAAGTCGAGCCGGAGGTCGCCCGTGCCCCCGGCGGGCAGGCCGCTGCGCAGAACCAGTTGAAACCGGCCGCCGGCGGCCAGCAGCTTGAAGCGGAAGCGAATCTCGTAGTTGGTGACGCTGTGACCCTGCCAGGACTCCGGCAGGAAGGAGTGGAAAATCGGCCCGTCGACCGTCCGCCGGCAGTTGAGTTCGGCGGCATTGGCCCAGATCGGGTCGTTGCCGACACTGAGCCCCGTGTCGACTACGCAGATCGGCGCGACGTCGCGGTAGTTGCGGAAGTCCTCCCGGAAATAGCACGTGCCGGCGACGGCCGCGGACGCACCCAGGAGACCGGCCAGCAGCGTGACGGTCTTACAGCGCAGGTATTTCATCGGTTATCCTTTACGGCCGGGAGCCGTTGACTGAACCCCGCGTATCGTACCGTGCCGGCAGAATGCCGTCAATT
>CAZYRQ010000526.1:0-1872 GCA_964649455.1 uncultured Lentisphaerales bacterium | reverse complement strand
AGCCCGCGCTGCTCCGCGGCAGCTTCACCCTCTTCTGCGCCTACCTGCGGGAGCCGTCCGCCCCCGCCGTGACCGCCAACGGAGATCGCACGCCATGAAATCAATCCATCGTCGCCTGCGGCCCGGCCTGGTCGCCCTCGCCCTGCTGGTGCTCGTCCCGGTCGTCGCCCAGGAGGCCGCCGCGCCCGCTGCGGAGCCTGCCGCGCCCGCCGCACAGCCTGACGTGCCCGCCGCACAGCCTGACGTGCCCGCCGCACAGCCTGACGTGCCCGCCGCCGAGCCTGACGCGACCGGCGCACAGCCACCTGACGCGCCCGCCGCACTGCTGGGAGTGCCTGCGGTCGTACCGCCCGTGGCGCGCCCGGGCGTCATCCCCGGAATTCGCCGCCAGGTGCCGGCTCCCGGCATGCCCCCGCGTCTTCCCACCCGTCCGGGGAACCCCCTGACGCCCGTCGGTGCGGGCGGCAACGTTGTCGGCGCTGCGGACGCGCCACGGACGACCGACGGCACGCTCGACACCACCGCCCTCAAGTTCGAGGGCGCCCCGGTGGATATCGTCCTCCAGACCTATGCCGAGGTGACCGGCCGCACCCTGCTGCTGGCCCCCGATGTTCCCAAGACCACCATCACTCTCCGCAGCCAGTCGGATCTGACGAAGGAGGAGTTCCTCCAGGCGATCGAGACGGCCCTCGTCATGAACGGCGTCGCGCTGCAGCCGGTCGGCGAGAAGTTCCTGAAGGTGCTCCCGGCCAAGGACATCCGCAAGCTCGGCGCCAAGACCGAGTTCGACGAGCCGACGGACGGCCGGCACACCGAGGACGGCAAGATGGTCAGCCAGATGGTCGTCCTCAAGAGCATCTCCCTCGACGAGGCCCGGAAGGCCATCGAGGGCTTCAAGCGCAACGAGGGGCAGATCCAGATCTTCGAGCGCACCAACAGCATCCTGATCACCGACACGGTCGACAACGTCAACCGCATGATGGAGATCCTCAAGTACATCGACCAGCCGCTGATCAACCGCGAGGAGACCAACATCCGCCCCATCCTCCACGCCAAGGCGGCCGACATCAAGAAGCGCCTCGAGGAGATCATCGCCGAGTCGCAGAAGGCCCAGCAGCAGGCCAAGAGCGCGCCCGAGGCCAACCCGGCCGGCGCCCCCGGCATCCAGCGCCGCGCCCTGCCGGCCCCCGTGCCGGTGCCGGGCGTCATCCGGCCCGCGCGGGCCGCCGCCCCGGCGGCCGACGAGAACACGATCCTCGAGACGCTCGTCGCCGACGCCGAGCGCGGCGTGATCCGCGGCAAGGTGCAGATCATCGCCGACGATCGCACCAACCTGCTGATCATCATCACGCGCCCCGAGAACATGGCCTTCTTCGACAAGATCATCAACGTGCTCGACGTCGAGACGGCGCCCGACATCATGGTCGAGGTGATCCGCCTCGAGTACGCGCTCTCGAAGGACGTCGCCACGATGATCAACGACCTCATCGGCAACGTGAAAAAGGACGACGCCGCCGCCAAGCCCCCCGCCGGCGCCAAGGACACCCCGGTCCGCAGCGAGTCGCTCGCCGAGGCCGCCGCCCGCACCGAGCAGGCACGCCCGGCCGCGGCCGCGGCCGCCGCCGCGGCGGTCGAGCCCCGCATGAGCAAGGTCGGCGAGCTCAACAAGGACAACATCAAGATCCTGGCCGACGAGCGCACCAACGCCCTGATCATCATGGCCAGCAAGGGCGACATGGCCACCCTGCACGAGATCATCAAGGACATGGACATCATGCTCTCGCAGGTGCTCGTCGAGACCGTCGTGCTGGAGATCCGCCTCTCCGACAAGCTGTCCACGGGGATCGACTGGGTGCAGCGGACGCTGATCGC
>CAZYRQ010000525.1:0-1877 GCA_964649455.1 uncultured Lentisphaerales bacterium | reverse complement strand
GCCCGCACGATCGAGGTGCTGCGCAACCGCGTCGACGCGCTGGGCGTCAACGAGCCGGTCATCGCCCCCGGCAAGGACCACCGCATCCTGATCCAGCTTCCCGGGGCGGACGAACGGCAGCGCGAGGCCGCCGAGACGAGCATCAAGAGCGCCGCCTTCCTCAAGTTCTGCCTGGTCCACAAGGACAATGCCCGCCTGGTCGCCAACCTGTTCGCCAACAACCGGGTGCCCGAGGGCTACACCCTCCTCGACGGGCGCTACTACGTGCGCACGAAGGCCTACGAGACGCTGATCCGGGATCCGGACTACGCCCGGCGCGTGGCGGCCTTCGAGGCCCCCGCCCAGCATGTGTTCATGCTCCAGCCCGAGAAGCTCAAGGACGGCCGCGAGGTCTTCACGCCTTGCTTCGTCAGCACGCGCGCGGCGATGACGGGCGAGACGCTCAAGCGCGCCGAGATCGAGCGCGACCCCATGTCGGGCGCCGTGCATGTCTCGCTCACCTTCAAGCCCAGCGGCGCCAACCTGTTCGCCAAGATCACGAGCCAGTACGCCCCCAACGGCAGCCGCAACCGGGACAGCGACACCGGGCGCCAGCTCGCCATCGTGCTCGACAACACCCTCTACTCGGCGCCGGTCATCCGCGAGCCGATCCCCAGCGGGCGCGCCTCGATCAGCGGGAGCTTCACCATGGAGGAGGCCGCGCTGCTGCGCAACATCCTCAACGCCGGCTCGCTGCCGGCGCCGGTCAAGATCCTCGAGAAGCGCATGATCGACGCCTCGCTCGGCAAGGACGCCATCCAGAGCGGCATCCGCGCCTCGCTCATCGGCATGGCGCTCGTGGCGATCTTCATGCTCGTCTACTACTCCTACTGCGGCCTGCTGGCGAACGTCGCCCTGCTGGCCAACATGATCCTGCTGCCGGCCGGCATGATCCTCGTCGCCGGCCTGCTCGGCACCTTCGTGCGCGACGGCGGCGCCTCCGGCAAGAGCATCGTCTCGCTGCCGGTGCTGACCATGCCCGGCATCGCCGGCATCGTGCTGACGATCGGCATGGCCGTCGACGCCAACGTGCTGATCTTCGAGCGCATGCGCGAGGAGTTCAAGGCCGGCAAATCGGCCCGCGCGGCGGTCGCCGCCGGATACGACCGCGCCTTCCTGGCGATCTTCGACTCCAACATCACCACGCTGCTGATCGGCCTGATCCTCTTCTTCTTCGGCTCGGGCCCGATCCGCGGCTTCGCCGTGACCCTCTCCGCCGGCATCATCGTCAGCATGTACACGGCGCTGGTGCTCACGCGCATGATCTTCAACGCCACCGTGCCCGCCGGCCGCGTCAAGCCCTACCGCATGCTGGAGCTCGTGCGCGACACGCGCATCGACTTCCTCGCCAGGCGCCACATCGCCATCACCTTCTCCGCCGCCGTGATCGTGCTGACGCTGGCCATCTTCGCCGTACGGCTGGCGCAGAACCCGCGCCGCGTGCTGGCCATCGACTTCACCGGCGGCTCGGTGCTCTCCTACAACTACGCGGCGGCCCCCGCGACCGGGGCGATGCGCGAGGCCCTGAACGCCATCGGCGTGAGCGACGCCATCCTCCAGAACCAGGGCGCGATCGAAGGCGCGCGCCCCGTGCTCCAGGTCAAGACCGGCAAGGAGCTGGTCGACGGCGTGCCCGTGGCGCAGGCGGCCACCGAGGCGCTGCAGAAGGCCTTCCCGGCGGCCGGCATCGTCCTCGCCGGCGAGGAGGTCATCGGCTCGCAGATCGGCCAGGATCTCCAGCGCGACGCCTTCTGGTCGATCCTGCTGGCCCTCGCCGGCATGCTGGTCTACATCACGGTGCGCTTCGAGTTCGGCTTCGCCCTCGGCGCCATCGTCGC
>CAZYRQ010000524.1:0-1893 GCA_964649455.1 uncultured Lentisphaerales bacterium | reverse complement strand
GGGGCTGCGCGCGCATGCCATGGGCATCGGCGGCGTCGGCCTCGCCGGCGTCGCGCTCCTGCTGCGGCAGCGGGGCTGGAGTGTCTCGGGCTGCGACTGCCACGCCACGGGCGAGCAGGCCGACGCACTCCGGCGCGAGGGGATCCCGGTCGCGGAGGGCCACGCCCCCGGACACATGGACACGGGCTGCGACCTGCTGATCCGCAGCGCGGCCGTGGCGGACGACGATCCGGAAATCCGGCGCGCACAATCGCTCGGCATCCCCGTCGCGCGCCGCGGCGTGGTGCTGGCGGCGCTGGTCTCCAGTCGTACCAGCGTCGCCGTCTGCGGCACCCACGGCAAGACCACTGCATCCTGCTTCACGCTGCGCCTGCTCCAGGCGCTGCGCGCGGATCCGGCCTGGTGCATCGGCGGACAGACGGCGTCGATGGGTCGCGTCGCGGACGGTTCCGGACACGGCCCGCTGGTCGTCGAGGCCGACGAGAGCGACGGCACCCTGGCGCACTACGCGCCGACCGTGCTCGTCGTCACCAATATCGATGCCGACCATCTCGACCATTTCGGCACCTTCGAGGCGCTCGAGGCATGCTTCGCTGTGGCCCGTGACCAGACGCGCGGCGGGGTCGTCTTCTGCGCCGACGATCCGGCCGCCGGCCGTCTCTGCACCGCCCATCCCGGCGCGCTCGGCTACGGCTTCGATGCCGCGGCGCGGCTACGGATCTCCGGCCTGGCGCTGCAGGCGGATTGCCTGTCGTTCCGCGCCGCCCTCGACGGCCAACCCCTGGGCGAGACCACCCTCGCGGTCACGGGCCGCCACAACGCCCTCAACGCCTGCGCCGCACTGGGCGCGGCGGTGGCGCTGGGTCACGATCCAGTCGCCGCCTTCCGGGCGCTGGACCAACTGACGGAGCTGCCGGGCCGGCGCTTCGAGCGCCTGCTGCGTCAGGACGGCATCGAGATCGTCTCCGACTACTCCCACCATCCCACGGAGATCGCGGCGCTCGTTGCGCTCGCCCGCCTCCAGCCGGCGCAGCGCCGCATCGCGCTCTTCCAGCCACACCGCTACACACGTACGCGCGCCCTGGCCGAAACCTTTCCGACGGCCTTCGCGGGCCTGGATGAACTCGTAATGCTGCCGGTCTATGCCGCCTCCGAGACGCCGTGCGAAGGCGGGCGCACCGAGGATCTCTATGCCGTCTTCCGCCACCAGACTGCGGACGGAGTGCCGGTACCGCGACTTGCGGCCTCGCTGGCGGAGGCCGAGGCATGGCTGTGCGAGACGCTGCGCGCCGGCGACCAACTGCTGGTCATCGGCGCCGGCGACGTGGTGCGGGCCGGGGAGCGGGTGGCGCAGGCCCTGCGGGAGCGACGGCCTTCCGGCGCGGCCCGGCTGGCCGACTTGCTGGCGACACGCGGGGATGTCACGTTCCGGCGCCAGGCGCCCCTCGCCCCCCTGACGACCCTCGGGGTCGGCGGGTGCGCCGACGTGCTGGCGGAGGTGGCCTCCGAGGAGGCTCTGGCGTCGGTTCTGCGGCTCTGCCGCGAAGCCGGCCTGCCGTGCCGCCTGCTGGGGGGCGGCTCCAACACGCTCATCAGCGATCTCGGCGTGCGCGGGGTCGTGATCCGGCTCGTCGGCGCCGCCTTCGGCGGAATCGCGGTCGGCACGGACGGCACGGTGCGCGCGGGATGCGCGGTGAACGGAGGCCGGCTCCTCAACCGCGTGGCGGAGGCGGGGCTCGGGGGGCTGGCCTTCATGGAAGGCATTCCCGGCACCGTCGGCGGCTGGTTGGCGATGAACGCCGGCGCGCACGGAGGAGCCATCGGCGCTTGCGTGCGATCCATTCGCGGTTTGAAAAAGGACGGCTCGCGCGCTATAGTAGATGGCCATGCGGC
>CAZYRQ010000523.1:0-1894 GCA_964649455.1 uncultured Lentisphaerales bacterium | reverse complement strand
CAGGCCACCGACCGCGCCCACCGCATCGGCCAGAAGCGCACGGTCTGCAGCATCAAGCTGATCACGGAGCACACCGTCGAGGAGAAGGTCCTGGCCCTGCAGCAGCGCAAGCAGGCCGTGATCCAGGCCACGGTCGGCACGACCGACGAGACCGTCATGCAGTCGCTGACCTGGGCCGATGTGCAGGAACTGCTGCGGTAGTCGCTTTCCGCTTGTCTCCCCCGCGGGAGTCGCGTAAGCTTTCCGCACGAAACGGGGCCGGGCCCCGGCACGAGGAGCATCATGTTTACAGGCACCTACACGGCACTCGTCACCCCCTTCAACCGCGACGGCAGCGTGGACGACGGCAAGCTGCGCGCGCTCGTGGAGTGGCAGATCGCCGAGGGCGTCGACGGGGTCGTGCCGGTCGGCACGACCGGCGAGTCGCCGACACTCGAGTACGACGAGCACCACCGGGTCATCGGGGAGGTGGCCCAGGCGGCCGCCGGCCGGATCAAGGTCATCGCCGGCACCGGCGCCAACTCGACGGCCGAGGCGCTCATGCTGACGCGCGAGGCCCTGGCGCAGGGCGTCGACGCCACGCTCCAGGTCTGCCCCTACTACAACAAGCCCAGCCAGGAGGGGCTCTACCGCCACTTCAGCTCGGTGGCCGACCTCGGCCTGCCCGTGGTGCTCTACAATATCCCGGGCCGCAGCGGACGCGAGATCGCCGTCGAGACCGTGGCCCGCCTCGCCGGGCACGGGAAGATCGTGGCCATCAAGGAGGCGGGCGGCAGCGTCGAGCGCGTCAGCGCGATCATCGACGCCTGCGACCTGACGGTGCTGTCGGGCGACGACATGCTGACGCTGCCGATGATGAGCGTCGGCGCGCAGGGGGTCGTCAGCGTGGCCTCCAACCTCGTGCCCCGCCTGGTCGGCGATCTCGTCCGCGCCGCGACGCGCGGCGACCTGGCCGCCGCCGGCTGCCTCCACGCCCGCCTCTACCACCTCTTCCGCGACCTCTTCATCGACACCAACCCGGTGCCGGTCAAGTGCGCCATGGCGATGACCGGGCGCATCGAGGAGGTCTACCGCCTGCCGCTCTGCGAAACGAGCGACAAGGTCCGCCAGCAGTTGCGGCAGACCCTGCGGGAACTGCAACTGATCGACTGACCGCCCGGGAGTGCCGCCGTATGATTTCCGTTTGCATACTGGGTGCCGCCGGCCGCATGGGCCACTGCCTGCTGCGTGCCGCCCGGGGCTTCGACGACATCCGCGTCGCGTCCGCCATCGAGCGCGAAGACCATCCGGCCCTGGGCCAGGATGCCGGGACGCTGGCGGGCCTCGGCAGCCTGGGCGTGCCCATCGGCACGTTCAAGGACGCCGCCCCCTCCGACGCCATCATCGACTTCACGTTCCACGCGGCGGTGCCGGCCAACCTCGCGCAGGCCGTGGCGACCCGGCAGGCGTTTGTGCTCGGCACGACGGGGCTGACGCCGGAGGAGCGCCAGGCGGTGAACGAGGCCGCGCGGACGATTCCGATCGTCTGGGCGCCGAACATGAGCCTGGGCGTCAACATCCTGCTCGACCTCGTGCGCCGCGCCGCGGCCGCGCTCGATGCCGGCTACGACATCGAGATCGTCGAGATGCACCACCGGCTCAAGAAGGACGCCCCGAGCGGCACGGCGCTGGGACTGGCCGAGGCGGCCGCCCGGGGACGCGCCGTGGCACTGGACCGGGTGGCCGTCTACGGCCGCGAGGGCATGGTCGGCGAGCGTCCCCGCGGGGAGATCGGCATCCATGCCGTGCGCGGCGGCGATGTGGTCGGCGACCACACCGTCATCTTCGCCGCCGACGGTGAGCGCGTGGAACTCGCGCACAAGGCCTCGAACCGCGAGTCCTTCGCCAAGGGGGC
>CAZYRQ010000522.1:0-1897 GCA_964649455.1 uncultured Lentisphaerales bacterium | reverse complement strand
GCGGCAGGAGCGCCTGCAGGGCGACGAGCAGGGTCTGCGCCAGCGCGAGTCCCGGGGCGCTGGCCCAGGCGAGCCGCAGCGCGTGCCGGCAGGCGTCGGCCGTGGCGCGCAGGCGGGAGGAGCTGCGATCCACGCCGTCATCCGTGCCGCAACGGGACGGTTCCGGTTCCGCGTCGTCGGCGCGCGGTGTCAACGCCCGGCGGCACATGGCGTCTCCCGGGCGTCGGCGAGGTCGCCGCGGATCGCCGTCACCGCGCCGACCTCCGGGCGGAAGGCCAGGATCGCGCAGGGGATGCGGGTGATCAGCGCGCCGATGGTGTCGAGCAGCGGATCGAGCAGCGACGGCGCCTGCCAGGGAACCGTCGCGACGGGAATGAGCCGACGCAGCGCCGCAGCCGGATCCAGCGGCGTGATGCGGTTGGTACTGCCGTGTTCGAGAAAATAGAGGTGCCGCAGCGGCGCCCAGGCGTTGCGGGCCATGTTGGCCGAACTGGGCCAGGGCGAGCCATACACACGGAAGCCGGGGCGCGGCGGCGCCGCGTCCGCTCCGGGCAGCGGCCACTGCCGCACCACGGGGCGCTCGTCGCTCAGCACCGTCGCGCCGGCGCCGTCGAGCAGCCGCGCCAGCGTGCTCTTGCCGCAGCCCGAGACCCCGGCGCAGAGAATGCCCTCGCCATCCAGATCCGCCGCCATGGCATGCAGCACAAAGCCCCGGTGCGTCAGCAGGCGCAGTGTGAGCAGGACGAGCCCGATGCCCTGTCCCAGCGTGCGTTCGAACGTGCTGTAGCGCTGGCTGAAACGCGTCGGGTGCCACTGCACCGTGGCCGATTCGAAAGGAACGGGCCCGGCGATCCGCCAGATCACATGCCCCTCGCGATCACGCCGCATCACTTCGAAGCGATCGCCGGTTCTTCTGAACGACCACGGTTCGTCCGGGGCCACGCGCATCTGGCAGAGGGCGTCATCCGGCCCCATGCCGGTGACGGCGCAGGCCAGATCCGCAGGGGCGGCATGGGCGAGAAACGGCTGAAAAGCGGGAGAGAGCAGCGAGGGGGCGAGGGGTTTGCAGAAGGAGAAACGTACATCGGCAAGGCTGATGTCGTCAATCCCGCCTGGCCGTTCTGCACATCGGGGCATGGTCGTCACATGTTCGAACGGCGTGGACACAAGGGGCCGCAACCGTCATGTGGATCTGCCGGCACAACCGATGAACCGCGCCAGCTACTATTCTGGATCGACGCCGCTCAAGCCAAGGGTGTTCCCTCCGCCACCTTCGGCAGAAGCCTCGACATAATTACCGCCAGAGTCGAGGGACTCCTCGGTAACCTGGGGTGCCGCATAGGCGTTTTCAAATGGTTCTTCGTTCATGATGCCTGCTCCTTGCAGCGGAAATCACGTTATCAGGAGTATCTTAGCCCTTTTGCGCCCCGCTGGCAACCCCATTTTCAGGGGTCGCCTTGATCAGCCCCCTGGCCTGCATCTCCGACAGGAAGATGGCGACATCGCGGCGAGCCCGGTCGATCCCGATCCGGTAGCTTTCGGCCAGCGACTGCGCCAGCATGTCAGCCGACTGCGGTTCCGCGAGCAGCTCCCAGAGATGGTTGGCCGTCGGGTTGAGCGTGAAGACGCTGCGGGCCGACGCGCCGGCGGGGATCAGCAGGCACGAACCGGCCACGTCGCGCGCCGCCACGCCGACCTGTCGTTGATAATGGATGTCCATTTGCTAGCGGATAATGATAGCCGTCCCGGGATCGTGAATCAAGTCGAAGCACAGGGCGGGGTCGCCGACGAGGCTGACGCTCAGCAGGCGCTCCTGCGGAATGGCGCCGGCCAGGTTCCGCAGGCCGCGCAGCCAGAGGTCGCCCAGCCGCCGGGTTCCTTTGCCGCCGCCGGAGTA
>CAZYRQ010000521.1:0-1899 GCA_964649455.1 uncultured Lentisphaerales bacterium | reverse complement strand
GAAAAGCACGCAAATCGTTGCTGTGCAACTTCTTGGATTCTGGATTCTGGATTCTGGATTCTTTGCGATTCAACAAAGTTGAATCGCACCCGTGGGAGGAATGGGAGATACCACGCCCCTCTTCTGGAGGGCCGACCTCCGTGTCGGCCGGATCGAAGACGGACGCGACGGAGCGCGTCCCTCCATCGGTAGAACCTCTCCTCGCCGACTGGTGGTCCCTCCGCCGCGACCGCCAGGTCGAGATGGACGCCAGCATCGCCCGGCGGGCCGACACGGAGATCCTGTACGACCAGCCCTACGAGGATGCCAAGCGCCTGCGCGTCACCGGGCCGTTCACCGTCGAGAGCCTGTCGCCCCACCGCACCATCAGCGTCAAGCGCAAGAAGGATCTGGCCGATGGCACCGCCATCCCCGGCGTGAGCGTCAAGCTGATCGGCACCGGCGACTTCGGCAACATCATGATTGAAAACCTGAAGAAGGTCGGCATCCAGAACACGATCAAGAACGAGCGGCTGAAGTTCGACCGTCTGGACGTCCACCCCGGCGTCTGGATCCACGCCGTCGGCGAGTACACCGACAAGGAGGGCAAGAGCAGGCGGGTTGCCGTGACCCTGGGCCCGGAGCACGGCACGGTCGGGCCGGAACTGGTCAAGGAAGCCGCCAAGGAGGCCGTGCAGGGCATCGGGTACGACGTGCTGGTCGTGGCGGGGTTTGCCTTCGACCCGCACGTATCCGAGGAAGCCAAGCGGTACGGCAAGCTCGCCGTCCTGCCCACGCGGATCAACGCCGACCTGCAACTCGGCGACGAGTTTCTGAAGAAGACCGGCGCAGGCAACCTGTTTACGGTATTCGGCGAGCCGGATGTGGTAGTGAATAGTGGCGAGTGGATAGTGGATAGTCGCGGGAAAAGGGTGATGGGCTATGAGTGCTGTAAGAAGCTATCGGGACTTGATCGTCTGGCAGAAATCAATGGACTTGGCGAAGGAGATCTACGCTGCTTCGCGCAACTATCCCAAAGACGAGACCTATGGGCTTGTCTCGCAGATGCGGCGGGCCGTGGTGAGTGTGCCGGCGAATATCGCGGAGGGTCAAGGACGGCAAAGCCGTGGCGAGTTTCTGCAGTTCCTGGGGATCGCCAAGGGATCGCTGTCGGAATTGGAGACTTTGCTCGCTTTGTCGCAGACACTGGGCTATCTGACAACCTGCGACTCCGACAGGCTGTCGAAGCACTGCGACGAGATCGGAAGATTGCTGACGAACTTGCGCAAGGCCCTGTTGGTCCGGAAGGACTGACCACGATCCACTACCCACTAGCCACTCGCCACTTAGCGCAAGTGACGATTCGCGGCCTGGACATCTACGACCCCACCACCGGCGAGATCCGCAACAGCTCCCCCGACGACATCGCCTGCTGGTTCATCGACACCGACTACAACGGCGAGAGCTTCTTCGTGCGCCACGCCTACTTCACCGGTGCCGATCAGCCGTACGACAAGCTCAAGCGCGCCCTGCGGGCCGAGGTGGACGAAGCGGCCTGGTCGGCCCTGTACAGCGCCAGGAGCCGCCCGTTCGATATGCCCAAGACCGGGAAGATAGCCGTCAAAGTCATCAACCACTACGGCGACGAGGTTCTGAAGGTCTATACCTGCCCCTGATGGCATAGCCTGCCGCATGGTGCAGAACGCTGCACGGCTGTGGGTTGGGATGCCGCTGAACCATCGGCAGCGTCTGCAGGACGCCTGTTTCCCGACGGATTGGCCTACGACCCGGCGGATGGACTTGGAACCGCCGTAGATCATTGGCCTGCAAAGGGAATCAAAGCGCTTGCCGGCGGCGCCAACCGGATGGCACCCCCTAGGGGAGTCGAACCCCTCTTACCAGGATGAGAACCTGGCGTCC
>CAZYRQ010000520.1:0-1905 GCA_964649455.1 uncultured Lentisphaerales bacterium | reverse complement strand
TGGTCTACATCACGGTGCGCTTCGAGTTCGGCTTCGCCCTCGGCGCCATCGTCGCTCTGGCGCACGACGTCCTAATCACTTTCGGTATCTTCACGCTGCTCGACCGTCAGGTCAGCCTCACGGCCGTGGCCTGCCTGTTGACGATCCTTGGCTACTCGGTCAACGACACGATCGTGATCTTCGACCGCGTCCGCGAGGAGATGAAGCTCAACCAGCGCACGTCGTTCCGGGATCTCTGCAACCAGTGCATCAACAAGACGCTGAGTCGCACGCTGCTGACCTCGTTCACGACGCTGCTGGCCACCGGCTCGCTCTTCCTCTTCGGCGGCGGCGCAATCAACGACTTCGCCCTCTGCATGATCATCGGCCTCGTGGCGGGCGTCTACTCGACGATCTTCATCGCCACGCCCGTCATGCTGGCCTGGTACAAGGGACGGCGTCCCGGTCTCGCGGCGGCCCAGTAAGCCGTGGATCTGCTCTACATCGTCACGCCCCTGCTGCTGATCCTGGTGGTGCTGGCCGCCGTCTGGCTCGACCGCTGGAGCGTGCCGGTGATCGTGGTCGCGCTGGGGGCGGGGATCCTCTTCGGCAGCGACGTGCTGAACCTGGTGCGCTTCGACGACGCGCTGCTGACCAACCAGGTCGCCAACCTGGCCCTCGTCTTCATCCTCTTCCACGGGGGCTTCGGCACCCGGCGCGACGACTTCCGCGCCGTCGCCCTGCCGGCCGGCGGACTCGCCACCTGGGGGGTGGTTCTGACCGCGCTCTTCTCGCTCCTCCTGTTCTGGAAGGGACTGGGATGGGAGTTTCCGAAGGCCTGCCTGCTCGCCGCCATCATCTCCTCGACCGATGCCGCGGCCATCTTCTCGATCCTGCGCCGCCGCGCCCTGCCGCGCAAGCTCTCGTCGCTGGTCGAGATCGAGAGCGCCGCCAACGACCCCATGGCGGTGCTGCTGACGGTGATCGCCGTGCAGAGCCTTGCCGCCGGGGAAAGTCTCGACTGGAGCGTGGCGGGCGCCTTCGTCTGGAAATTCGTTGCCGGCCCGCTGACGGGCTGGCTGCTTGCGCGGGCCGCGCTCTGGCTCTTCAACCGTCTCAGCCCGCAGGAGCGCGGCCACTACTACGTGCTCTACCTGAGCGTCATGCTGCTGACCTATGGCGTGGCCGAATGGATTCAGGGCAGCGGCATGTTGGCCGTGTTCGTCGCCGGCTACGTGATGGGCAACCGCCCCTTTGTCCACAAGCAGGGCGTGGCGGCCTTCTCGGCGGCGCTCTCCACCATCGCCAACATCGGCATGTTCGTCCTGATGGGGCTGCTGGTCTTCCCGCGGCAGTGGCAGACCCTGTGGGTCGACGGCCTGCTGCTCTTCCTCGGCCTGACGCTGGTCTCGCGCCCCCTGGCGGTCTTCGTCGGCACGCTGGGCATGCACCTCGGGCTGCGCAAGAAGCTCTTCATCGCCTGGGCGGGCCTGCGCGGGTCGGTGCCCATCGTCCTCGCCACCTATCCCGCCGCCGCCGGCCTGCCGGCGGGACTGAGCCAGGACATCTTCAACCTCGTCTTCTTCGCGGTGCTGCTCTCGGTCCTCGTGCAGGGATCGACGCTCGGCGCCGTGGCCCGCTGGCTCGGTTTCGCCGCGCCCTCGCGGCCGGCGCCGCTCTACAACCTCGAGCTGATCACGATGGCCCACAGCGACATGGATCTCGTGGTCGTGGATCTGCCCGGGCCCCAAGGGGCCGAGGGACCCTATATCCACGAGCTGCAACTGCCGCCATCCGCCGTCATCACGCTGATCACCCGCGGCAAGGCGGTCGTCAGCCCCCGGGGGCCGACGCGCCTCAAGGGCTGGGATCAGGTGACCGTGCTCGCGCATGTGGGCGACGAGGCGGCCATCCGCCACGCCCTGC
>CAZYRQ010000519.1:0-1907 GCA_964649455.1 uncultured Lentisphaerales bacterium | reverse complement strand
CAGCACCAGTGGCGTCTATTGCAACGGCGGAACGGTCGAGAGCTGCACGATCGTCGACAACCACTGCCCGACCGTCACGGGCGTCGGCGGCCTCTACAACATCAACGGTACGGTCCTCAACTCCATCATCGTCTACAACAACAACAAGAACGGACTCAGCAACCGTATGAATGGCGGCACGACCTGGAGCTACACGTACAGTTGCACGACGCCGTCAGTGGCCGGAATCGGAAATACCGCGCTCGAACAGCAATTCAGCAACCGCGCGGCGCAGGACTACTCCCTGCTGCCGGGACCCGGCATCGACACCGGCGCCAACCAGGACTGGATGGATGGCGCGCTGGATGCGGTCGGCGGGGCGCGCCTCGTCTCCGGCACGGTCGACATGGGGGCGCTCGAGGCGGTGCCCGGTGCCCTGCGCTGCAGCTTCGAGGGAACGCCGCTGACAGGTTTGGCCAGCAACCGCGTCGTCTTCACGGCCTACGCCGGCGGCACCAACACCACGGGGCTCTCCTACTACTGGTCGTTCCAGAATGATGCGACGACCGATATGGCCGGCTCCGGCCGCGCCGTCGTCACCAATCTCTACTGGCCGGGGCTCTACTCCGTGCGTCTGACGGTCTCCAACGCCGTCGGCGAGGCGGACACCCAAGTGCGCGAGCAATACATCAAGGTCGCCCCGGTCGTGGCCTACGTCACGACCGACGGCCCCTCGATCTACCCCTACGACACCTGGGCCAAGGCCGCGACGAACCTTCACGACGCCGTCGCCGCAAGTCTCGACGGCACGCTGGTGCGGGTGAGCAACGGAGTCTACCGGATCAACCGGCAGATCGAACTGCTTCACAACATCGCCGTGCGCAGCGTCAACGGGGCCGGCGCGACGGAGATCCGCCGCCAGAGCGGCAACACCCGTATCTTCTACCTCACCCGCCCGGAGGCGGTGGTGGACGGGTTCACCCTCGTCAACGCCAATCTGGGCGCGGTCTACCTGGACGGCGCGGGCGTAGTGAGCAACTGCACCATCCGCGACAACGTCAGTTTGAACCTGAGCACGTCGGGCGGCGGCGTCCGGCTCCAGGGTGGCGGCCACGTCAAGAACTGCCGGATCTTCAACAACTACCTGAACACCTCGGGCGGAGGGGGCGCCGACGGCGGCGGAATCGCCGTGTACAGCGCCGGCCTGGTGGAGAACTGCGTCATCTCGAACAACACAGTCAGCTACGGCAGCGGGGGCGCGGGCGGCGGCGTCTACCTGAGCGGCGGGCGGATGCGCAATTCCCTGATCTTCAACAACCGCCATATCGCGAACGCGGGCGGCGTCTATTGTGCAGGCGGCATCGTTGAGAACTGCACGATCGTCAGCAACACGTGTCTCAAGGCCAATGCCACGAGTCCGGGCGGCCTGCTATGTGCCAACGGCACGATCCGCAACACGATCATCCATGACAACTGGTCGGTCAACAACCTATTCAACACCGCGAACTCCGGCACCACCACCTATAATAGTTGCAGCACCTGGCCGACCAACGGGCTTGTCGGCAGCGGCAATCTCGACAGCGACCCGCGCTTCCGCAAACCGGCCGTCGGTGACTGCCGACTCGGGCGCGGCTCGCCGTGCATCAACGCGGGTCTCTACCAGACGTGGATGGACGGCGCGTTCGACGTCGCCGGCCAGCCACGCATCCTCAACAAGTTCGTCGACATCGGCGCCTACGAGAACCCCCTGCCCGGCGGCACGCTGATGATCCTGAGGTAGCCGCTTTAGTACTGCCGTCTATTCGTGGCTCCACACTTCTGCGCCTCGGTGTTATGCAATACGAAAACAAGGCACATTGGGCGGCATCGTGAAAGACGGGGCTGAAGCCCCTGAACGGCTTCCGCCTGAAGGCGGCACTCCGACGCGA
>CAZYRQ010000518.1:0-1911 GCA_964649455.1 uncultured Lentisphaerales bacterium | reverse complement strand
CCAGGTCGGTGATGACCATGAACGGCACCGACAGAACCATCAGTGCCAGACGGACACTGTTCTCGATGCCCCGCTGGAGGGGGCGCGCGGGCGTGGCGTGGAATGCGTCAGTTGCCATGGCTTCGGTATGCGCAGATCGGCATGGCGCCCTCAGACCAGCGGTTTGACCCAGCGGTCGACATCCGCTTCGGATGCGCACCGTGCCACAGGGGCAAAAAGCTTCCAGACCTCGGTCCGGCTGACGGATTCGTCCTGACGCAGTGAAACCAGGGGACCCAGGCTCTCGACCTCCAGCATGGCCTCGTTGGAGAAGCACTCGCAGTTGACGTTGCCGTCCGGATACTCGGCGTCGGCGACGCAGTCGAAGTACTTGACGAACAGCATCTCTTCGCGCTGGTAGGCGGCCCAGCCCTCGCGGTGCCGGAGGCCGATCTTGTTGGGGCCGCGGGCGGCATCCTGGCGGAAGAAGAGGTAGTCGCGGCCGAAGGTGAAGCGCGGATCGTTGAGCACGGTGTAGGACCAGAGGCTCCAGTTCTGCGTCGGCACCAGGCACTCGGTATGCGGCACCTTGGCGGGCAGCGGCAGGATCGCCTGGCCGCCGGGGCCCATGACCGAGGGGGTCCAGACGGAACAGCGCACGGGCGCCGCGCGGCGGTTGGTCAGCGTGTGGCGGACGGTCACCACGTTGCGTTCCGGATCGAGCGTGATCTCCATCTGCTTCTCGATCCCCGTGAGCGGGCCGGGCGCCTGCACGGTGCGCACGCCGTTCGGGATGGCCTCGGCGACCGCGTAGGGCTCGTTGTCGAGCTCGTAGCTCCAGGGCGCGGCTTCGGGGGCGATCCAGAGGCGGTGCCCTCCGCGGTTCATCCACTCCGACTCGCCGCGTCCGCCGATCTGGCCTTCGAGCTCGGCGAAGATGTTCGGCCCGCCGATGAATCCGAAGCGCAGGATGCGAGGTCCCACGTCGCGCGTCACGACCAGCTCCACCTGCCGGTTGGCCAGGCGGATCGATTGCCATCCCTTGTAGTCGATAATCTGCATGGTGCTTGCTCCTCAGGCGTGTCCGCCGTTTGTCTTCAGGAAGAGCCGGCGCAGCCAGCTCTCCTCCGCCACCACGCCCTGGTCGATCAGCACGCAGAGCGCCGTGACCATGACACAGGCCATCAGGACGCCGAGCGCGTTGGCGATCCAGAACTTGCGCCGGTCGAGGCCCAGCAGGTAGGAACCGAAGGCCCCCGTGTAGGCGCCGGTGCCGGGCAGCGGCACGCCGATGAAGACCGCGACGCCCCATTCCCCATACTTCTCGACGTAGGGGTGCAGCTTGTGCTGGGCGCGCGCGATGATCGGCCAGATCCGGCGGTCGAACCAACCCCAGCGCCGCAGGAGACGCTCGGCCGGCCCCATGAGCCAGAAGACCAGCATGCCCAGGACGATGTTGGACACGAGACAGGCCACCACCACGAGTGGGCGGCCCATGGATCCCGCGATATCCTGATTGAAGAAGCCTATGGGAATCGAGGCGCGCAGCTCCAATCCTGGCACCAAAGTCCAGAAGATCAGCAAACCGAGGGCGTACCAAACAGTCATGAAAACTCCCGCTTTCCAATCCCGCCGAAAAGTCAGTACAATAACGGCCATAGGATAATTGATGAACACGTCGTTGTCCATGGCAGAGAACTGCGATGTACTCGGTCAGCCATAGGGGTTGGCGGAGGGCGCATGGAGAAGCGGGCGGCAGTTGCAGACGGGCGCGTCATGCGGCACAAAGCCCTTGTTTCCGTGTACCCGCGTTAGTTCTGCTGCTCACCCTGCTCGCACTCGGTCGGCCGGCGTCCGGTGCCGCCCCGGCGCGACGCTTCGGCAGCGGCCCCCTGACGCGTTCGGTGCAGAACGAGACCGACGCCGCCATCG
>CAZYRQ010000517.1:0-1912 GCA_964649455.1 uncultured Lentisphaerales bacterium | reverse complement strand
CGGATCGGAGCTCTTTGTCCGCGACACCCTGCGCCATTGCCGCCCGGAGGCGCCGGTCGACACGCACCGCCTTGCCCAAGCCACCGACCCCGACGGCTCGACGCTCCCCGCCATCTGCTGCTGGCGGCGGCTTCGCGTCATGCTGGACTGACCGAGGCGCCGGCATACCCTAGCAGCCTGTCGGACTTAGGCGCAAGGGGGCGTTGCCGGTGGTGCGCCGTTCTGCGCGGACACCCATTCGCATGGATGATGGCGAATGCCCCATGGGGCTTCGGGTTACGAGAACGGGCGGCGAGAACGGATAACGAGTCAGGAGTCTTCGTCGTCCACGGCTATCGTCGCTGGCGCTCGTTCACCGTTTCGAGCACCGGGTCAGCCCCCCCCTCATTTTTTTCGTCATCCAGTTCCATTTATTATTGACATAACCTGTTGCCATGCAATATTATAGGCCACATGAGCGAGCGTTTTGTCAGGGTGGACAGGGACACGCCGATGCTGATGCCTCCGAGCCTCCAGGAGTGGCTTCCCGAGGGGCACTTGGCGCATTTCGTTGTCGAGACGGTGGCGTTGCTGCCGCTGCACGGGTTCGGGGTCAAAACTCGGGGCACGGGGCACGCGCAGTTCCCGCCGCCGATGTTCGAAAAGTCGTTCGCGCGCCGAGGCCGCGTAGGAAGGCGAGGCTGGTATCGAGCCGCTTCAGCATGCCAACGGGGTCGCCTTGCACCAGTGTCCGCCGGGTCTCCACGATGAGCCGAACGTCGCGTACGAGGGCGCGGATGGCGCTCATGACGCTGTGCCAGTCGATGACGCCCTCGCTGTCCCCGGGCACCCAGTGGCACTCGTCGATGCCGTTGTAGTCCGAGAGGTGCAAGGCGACGAGGCGCGGCGCCAGCGTGCCGATGATGGACGGAAGTTCGGCATGGCGCGCCATCACATGGTTGACATCCAGCAGGATGCCGACCTCCTCCGCGGAGAAGGGGGCGGTCAGGGCGAAGAGCTCCTCCTCCTGGTTGCCGACGCAGCTCCGAGGCAGCCACTCGATGGCCAGGCGCAGTCCGTGGCGGCGGGCGGCCGGCAGCAGTTCCTCGATGGAGCGGAGGGCCTGGCCGAGCCGCGTCCGGCGCTCCGCGGGATCGACCGGCTCGGCGCTGGCATGGAGCGTGAGCTGCGTCGCGCCCAGCGGCGCGCACTGGTCGATCACGTCGAGTTGGCGCGCGACGGCCGTTTGGCGTGCGGCCTCGTCGGCGACCGAGAAGTCCCAGACGCCCCCGAACGGCAGATGGATGCTGCCGACGCGCACGACGCCCGCGCCGACGAGCCGGAGGTAGTCGTTCAGCCGGTCAGGATCCTCGCCGCCCGGCTGCCAGTCAGCCGGCAGGACTTCGAGATCCCAGGCCCCGCCGTGCGAAGGGGGGTGCCGTCCCAGGGCCGCGATGAGCCCATCCGTAAGGCGGCCACCAAGCGAGGCAACGGAGAGCGCGTAGGTCAGCATGTCCGTCGGGTCCTCAGGCCCTGAACCTGTCCATCTCGATTACACGGCTCTTGCGGCGTGCCTGCTCCGCCGCGAAAACGGTCAGGTGCGACTCGATGGTCGCGTCCGATCCGGAGAGGATCGTGGAGCGGTCGCCGGTCGCGACCGCGTGCAGAAACGCGGACATGATCCCTCCGTCGCCCCCGCCGTGCCCGCCGAGGATGCCCGCGTCGGCCGCGTCGGTGTCGATCTCCTTCCACTCCTTCGTGGCGAAGTCGTAGTGGCGGATCAGCGAGCTGTTGTTAGTTTCGATGTAGCCCTTGGTGCCGCCGATGCGGGTCTTGCGGCCACCGCCGGGATTGAAGGCCGTCATCGTGAAGCTGGCAGTGGCGCCGCCGGCGTACTCGAGGTTGACCACCTGGTGGTCGACGACGTCGTTGT
>CAZYRQ010000516.1:0-1920 GCA_964649455.1 uncultured Lentisphaerales bacterium | reverse complement strand
GAACGGCGCACCACCGGCAACGCCCCCTTGCGCCTAAGTCCGACAGGCTGCTAGGAATGACTAGGAATCGCCATCCCGCTTGACGCAAGAACCGGCTTCTGTTCTTATACAATTACGTCTCGAATAGGGAACAGGGCGCAGATGGCAGTAAACGCGCCAACCTGTCCATGACGCCGTGGACTACCATGAAAGGCATCACGATGGCCGTCAGCGTAGGAATGGCGCTCGCCGCGTCTATCGTGGCTGCCGCTCCCGGTTTGCCACTCGCGCCGCTGTTCGGCGACCACGCGGTGCTACAGCGCGGCAAGACAATCCCGATCTGGGGGGCAGGCTCCCAGCCGCGCGCCAAACTGGCGTGCCGACTCGGCGATGCCGTCACCTGGCCCCGCGTGAATGGTGACGGAACCATCGTCTTCTACCTGCCGCCGCAGGAGGTTGGCGGGCCGTACGAGCTCTCCGTCACCAACGAGACCCGTTTCGCTGGACAATGGGAGAATAGCCGCTGATCTAGTTGCCGACGTTCGACTTGAGCGTTGGCTATATCGGGAAAACACCAATGAACTACTCCATCATCGATCTGGCGCCGCTCGGCCGCGCCGACCGCTTTGCCGATGCCGTCTGGAAGAACGGCTTGGGCAAGGGAACCGATTTCCGTTTCTTCGACGTGCCGTTCCGGCTGATGGCGCCGGCGTCCACGGCCGACGCCCCCTTCAGGCTGGAACTCCCGTCGGCGACCTGGGCCGAGGCCGCGCTGCTGTTCGCCGTCGACGAGGCGAACGCGTCGGCTCTGCCCTTTGCCACACTGCGTTTTACCGCCGACGGTGTCAGCGGAGACGTGACGCTGGATCTCCGGTGCGGTGCCGGTCCCACCGCCACGTCCGAAGTCGGACGCATTCTCCGCGGCCCGAGCGGCACGCTGCACTACCCCGTCCGCTTCGCCCGCCTGCCGCTCCATCCGGCGCCCGTTGCCGCAGCGGGACAGGGCGTCCCCATGACCCTCGAGTTCCTTTCAGCGGAGGGCTTCCCCTGCGCCTTCTCCGTCGCCGCGCTGACGCTCGTATGCCGCACACCCCTGAAGGAGCTGCCAGGCGGCTTCACGCTGTCCTGCCGCGTCAATCTCGACGCCGCCGTCGGCGGCGAGACGCTGTACGCAGCCGAGGGCGCACTGCGGATCGTCGTACGCGACGCCACGGCGGATCCGGCGCCGGGTGAATACGACGAGCGCAACGGCAACTACCTCAACTTCCCGCTGCCGGACGGCTCCTGCCCCGTACTGGAGGCCCTGCTGCCCGGTCCGGCCGGACGCATCGGCATTCCGCTCGGGGTTCTGGAGCGCCCCGGCGGCGAACATGACCTGCGCATCGTCCACAACGGCACCTACTTCACCATCGACCTCGACGGCCACCGCGACGAGGACTTTCCCATCGCGCCGCTCCTCTGGCCACGGAACGACCCGGGCCAAGCGCTCGCGCCGCGGCTTTCAGATGTGCACTTCGCCTTCGACGCGCCGAAGGGGCCGGTGCACAGGGTGGACGCCGCCCTGGCCTCCGGGTTCCGCGCGATGTACTGGACGCCGCGCGGCCACAACCAATGGGTCGGCGACGTGGTGACGACGGTCTGGGACGGCGCGCTCCATGTCTTTTACCTGGTCGACCGCCGCCACCACAATTCCAAGGGCGGACGCGGCGGTCACTGGTTCGAACACCTCGTCTCCGACGACCTGGCACACTGGCGGGAACTACCGGCTGCCGTTCCGATGGACGTGGTGGCCGAATACATCGGCACCGGCACGCCCTTCCGGCTGGACGGCCAGTACTGCCTTGCCTACGGGCTCCACACCACACGCCATGCCACTCTGGAAGAGATCGCCCGGCAAGGGCTCCCGATTGGCGGCACCTACGCCGTGAGCGACGACGGCGT
>CAZYRQ010000515.1:0-1920 GCA_964649455.1 uncultured Lentisphaerales bacterium | reverse complement strand
CCTCGTTGCAGACCGAGACGCAGCGGCGGCACTTGATGCACTTGCCGTTGTCGCGGACGAGCGCCGGGGTCGTGTCGTCGACGTGCGCCCGCGCCTTGGCGCCCGCGTAGGGGACGAAGGCGATGCCCATCTCCTCCGCCAGCGCGCGCAGCTCGCAGTCGCCGCCGCGGTCGCAGGTCGGGCAGTCGCCCTCGTGCTCCGAGAGCAGCAGCTCGACCACCTGGCGCCGCGCGGCGCGCGCGCGGGCGCTGTGCGTGCGGACGACCATGCCTTCGGTCGCCGGCGTCGAGCACGACGCCAGCAGCGTGCGGGCGCCCTCGACCTCGACCAGGCAGACGCGGCAGGCCCCGATCGCCTCGCGGTGCTCGAGGTTGCAGAGCGTCGGAACCGCGACGCCCGCCTGGCGCGCGGCCTGGAGCAGCGTGCTGCCCTCCGGCACCTGGAGTTTCTGGCCATTGATGGTGACGTTCAACATGGGGTCTCCTCCGGATTCCCTGCGATGCGTTTCCCGTGTCCGTGTGCCGTGTCCCGCCGCGCGCGGTGCCCGCTAGCCCTCCGCCCCGCACCCGCAGGGCTGCTTGCCGTAGTCGCAGCGCAGGCAGCGCTGCGACTGGCGGACGGCCGTGCTCTCGTTCCAGGGCAGCTCGACCTCGGTGAAGTTCTGGCGCCGCTTCTCGAGCGGGATCGTCGGCAGGCGCTCGCGCGCGTAGTTCACGGGATCGGCGTTCGGGTCGTAGTGGGCGCCCGCGTCGCGGTAGCCGCGCCAGAAGGCGTGCTCCGCGCCCGTCAGCATGGCGTCGATCGCGACGGCCGTCCGCTCGCCGGCGGCGATGGCCTCGACGACGGACGAGGGGCCCGAGACGGCGTCGCCGCCCGCGAAGAGCCACGGAACCGCCGTCGCGCCGGTGCGCGGATCGGCCACGATCCAACCGCGGTCGGAACAGGCGACCGCCGCGCTGCCGGCCAGCGCCTCCCGGTCGAGCGCCTGGCCGATGGCGACGATCACCTGGTCCGCCGGCAGCATCTCGCTGGCGACGCCGGCGGCATCCTCGGGCCGGCGCCGGCCGGAGCGGTCGAACTCGCCGAGCTTCATCGGATGGCAGCGCACCCCGGCGACGCGCCCGTTCTTCACCTCGAAGGCCTCCGGGTGGATCAGCGTCCGCAGGGTCACGCCCTCCTGCAGCGCCTCCTCGATCTCCTCGGCGTAGGCGGGCATCTCCTCGCGCGTGCGGCGGTAGAGGACGGTGACCTCCTCCGCGCCGAGGCGGATGGCCGTGCGCGCCGCGTCGATGGCGGCGTTGCCGCCGCCGATGACGGCCACGCGCCGGCCGACCGGCACCGAGCCGCGGATGTTGTACTGGCGGAGGAACTGCATGGCCTCGGTCACGCCTTCCGCGTCGGCGCCGGGGATGTCGAGCGGCAACCCCAGGGCGGCGCCCACGGCCAGGAAGACGGCTTCGCATCCGCCGGCCCGCAGGCTGTCGAGCGTGAAGTCGCGGCCCAGCGCGCGCCCGGTCTCGATGTTGACGCCGAGGCGCTCGATCATGCGCACCTCGCGCGCCAGCTCCTCGCGCGGCAGCCGGTAGGCCGGGATCGCCTGCACGAGCATGCCGCCGGGGCGGGGGGCCGCCTCGTAGACGTCGGGCTTGTAGCCCATCCGCGCCAGGAAGTAGGCGCAGGCGAGGCCGGCGGGGCCGGCGCCGACGATGGCGATCCGGCGCGCGGCGTTGGCCGCGTTCTCGCGCACCTCGGGCACCTGGAGGGTCACCTCCTGGTCGACCATGAAGCGCTTGATGCCGCGGATCGAGACGGGCTCGTCCAGCGAGGCGCGGCGGCATTTGTCCTCGCAGGTGTGGAAGCAGACGCGCGCGCAGACCGAGGCGAAGGGATTGCGCTCGCGGTGCAGGCGCAGGGCCTCGG
>CAZYRQ010000514.1:0-1922 GCA_964649455.1 uncultured Lentisphaerales bacterium | reverse complement strand
GACGCCAGATTATCGGCCACCGAGTTTGCCGTCCTGATCCTTTTGCTTGGCGGGGTTGCTGCCCCGAAAACCATCCATGACTCGCTCCTGGCGTTCAAACAGAGATCCCTGGATTCAAGTGCCCCGGAATGGTTGCACGAGCTAAAGGAAAGCAGCCGGTTCAGCGATGGACAATGCTTGGATGACGTGAGCAAGAGCCTCTCTTCGGCCAGAGCAAAAATCAGGCGTCTAGCCGCGCTGGAATCGCTGGCCGACAAGCTGGTCCCGCTCCGCGGGCGTCCGCCCGGATATCCGGCAGGCAAGATATCGTTCTCCGGTCCCGACCCTTTCGCGGATATCCGCGGATATCCAAAATCATCCCTCCCATGCCGGGCTGGTTTATAGTCGTCCCCATGAAACCACCCATTGTCCCCTGCTTCCTGTTCACCGTCGGCACCGGCACGGCCGGTCGGCACAGCGATATCGCACAGGGACTGGTCAACAGCATTCGGATGGCGCCGCGGCAGAGCCGGGTCGGTCTGGTTCCCAGCGCCAGTCCCGATTCGGAGGCCATCGCCGAGCGCGTCATCGATAAGCTGCGGCAGGAGCGCGAGGACATCTCGTCCTCCATTGTCGGACGGCTCTCCGCCCCCGACAACCTGCTGACCAGCCGACGCGAGTTCCGCCTGCTGCTGCGCCACCTGAAGCAGAGCGCCGGGCTGGGCGAGCTGACGGTCAACCCCACGTCCGGCACCAAGCAGATGACTGCCGCCGCGACCCTTGCCTGCCTGGACGAGGGCATGGGACGGATCACCTTCATTACCGGTGAACGCGCCGACGGCGTCGTCAAGACAGGAACGGAGCGCTTGCAGCCCGTCGATGCCGTCCGGTTGCTGGCCGAGCAGCGCATCGGGGCCGCCCTCGTCCTTCTTGAGCATGGCGACTACTCAGCCGCCGCCCGGCTCGCCGCGTGGGTGGGCACCTTTTTTCCCTTCGCCGCCGCGGCGACGGCGACGCTGGCCGAGTGGCATCGGCTGAACTATGCCGAAGCGCTCCGTTCAGCGTCCGGGTTCGATGCCCTGGCTGAAGCGTGCCGCACCCTGGAACGCTTGCGTAGTGCGCCCGAGTTCTCGCCGGACCGCGGGGCCGACATGCTGGCACTCGCGCGGCGCGAGCTCGACTTCGACCGTCCGGAAGAGGCCCTCTCCGCCGTCTACCGCGCCGTCGAACTGCTGGCCAAGAACCGGCTGCACGAGCTCGGCTGCCCGCCTTGCGACTGGTTTGCGGGCACGCTTGCCCGGCGCTTGCGCCCCGGCGACCGCCTGCACGCGGAGCTCAAGCAGATGCAACAGACCGCACCGGACAGGCCGTTGATCCTGGGAATGGACAAGTGCCTGCGCCTGCTGGAGAAGGATGGTTTCCGCCTGTCGTCCATGGACGGCAGGCTCCGCGACATCCTGCGCCTGCGCCACGAGACACGCTTCGGCCATGGCGACAGTTGCGTGGCGCCCGACGCAGTGAACGGTCTGCTCAATGCGGTTTGCAACCGCGCCTGCGAGCAGTGGCCCGGTATGCAGCCGCTCCTGGACGCCTCCTGTTTCCCAGACCTCGCCCCCCTCATCCGAAAGGAACTCGACCATGAATGAAAAGCGACCCACCCCGGACTTCTGGCAGCGCAAGCTGATGGCATTTCTGCACGATGCGCCGGACAAATGCTTCGATATCGCCAACCACGAGCGAACCGCCGACACGGCCCAGTCCGTTGCCGGTTTCGCCGACGAGAAAACCCGCAAGTCGACAGCCGAGGCGGTAAAGCCCGCTGACTGGTTTGCCTCGGCTGCGGAACGCTTTGTCTTCCCAAGAAACAAATGCACCCATTCCTTCACGACCGAGCCGCTCTTCATCCATCCGCTATCATCGGTCCACTACCCCTTTCCGTCCGA
>CAZYRQ010000513.1:0-1923 GCA_964649455.1 uncultured Lentisphaerales bacterium | reverse complement strand
TGGAGGCCATTGTCCGCCAGCACAACCCCCGGCCCTACGTCTACGACCAGCCGGCTATCATTGCCGCGCTGACCGCCTATGCAAAGACCCCGGGGCTCGACGTGGCTCAACAGGCCGACCTCCTGCGGCGCGTGGCTTACTTCGCGGCAACCGGCAACGATCCCGAGACCTATGATCGTTCGCTAACCTCACTGCTGGCCATGGACGACCTTACGGCCGGTACACGGGCGGCCGAGACTCTTTTCAGAGAACTGACGCACGTGCACCGCGGCGAGGCCGAACTGAAGCTCGCCGAGGCACTCTTCGGAAAGATCGAGGCGCGCGTGGCGCCGGAAAACCGCCTGCGCATGCTATCCGCGCTCGCCACCCGGTCGCTGGACAAGGCGGCCGACCCCGAGCGGTTCACCCGTTACTTCGATCAACTGGCTGCCACGAAGATCCCGGAAGACATCGCGTCGGACGAGCGCAAGTCCGCGTCCTTCCAGTCGCGGCGCCTCGACGAACTCTCCTCAATGCTCGACCAGATGGGCATGTTCGATCCGGAGGCGGGGCTGCGGCTGCTGAAACAAAACGCGAAACTGTTCGACGACCGACGCACTGGCGCCATTCTCACGGGCTGCGCCAAGGGCTTTATCGAGCGCAAGGAACGCGCCCGCTTCGATGCCGTGGCCGCCGACCTCCGCAAACTTCCGGCCGACCTCCGAGCATCGCCGCTCTGCGACGCCATTCTGGCGCTGGCGCGCTTCGACGCGGCGACGGCCGAGGCCGTGCTGCGGGCGGAACTCGATGCGCCGGGCACGCCGGATGCCGCACGGGCGCGCTACATCAACGCCCTGATGTCTCCGTCGCTCTGTGGCCTGACTACATTCAACTACCGCTTCCACACACCCGGCGCCTATGAAAAGTACAAGACCCTGGTGAAAGCGCGCCTGGAGCTGTTCGACAAGGGCATCGACAAAAACCTTTCGCAAGGCCTTGTCGAGGTGCTGGAGCACTACGACGACCTGGACCTCGCGGAGGAGACGCTCCGGCGCGCCCTTCAGAGCCGGCCCCGGGACTACATGCTCAACTGGGTGTCCGCCCGGGTGGCCGCCGCCGATCCGGATGGCGCGGCGCGCGCCCTCGAACGCCTCGACCAGACCCTGGAGGCCTCCCGCACGTCCGACCAGACCAACGAAATCCGCGCCGTGTCGGCCTTCCTGCGCGGCGAAGGCCTCGCCGGCTTCGGCCGGGCGTTCCCGCCGGCTGCGCTCGATGCGGCGGAGCGGCTCGCCCTGCTCCGCAAGACTTCACTCTTCCTCTTCCTGGCGCGGCGCTACGACGATTGCCGGGCGATTCACAGCGAGATCACACGCAACCTCTACGCCCCCGAGCCCGACAAGGCGCATGTTGCCACGTACGTGCCCCAGGCGCCCACGACGGCCGACGGCTTTGTCCGGACGCCGTTCTACAACGACTGGAGCCGGATGGAGACGCGCTTCGTTCCATATGGCGACGGCTACAACGAATCCCGCGAGACCGACGCCAAGCGCCACCTCAAGGGCGTCGAGCAGCCGAAGACCGATCCGGCCTTCCGCACGGGCATCCGCGTGCTATACGACGAGGCCGGCGTCCATGTATTCATACGCTGCGACGATCCCGACATCGCGGAGGTCAAACTTGGGAAGCGCGATGCGGGCACTCTGGAGATCTTCTTCCGTCCGGGCCGCGACGACGTCGCCTACCACTCGGTCTTCTTCACTGCGCTTCCCGGACATGGCGATCCCCATCATGCGGATTGGAACCTGCCTGGTCGCCACTACCGTCTGAGCGAGGATATCTTCGTCAAGGATACCGCCGTCACCCGCGAGGGCGTCGTCGCGCACCTAGGCATCCCCTGGACCAGCTTTTACGACCACCTGCCGGTCGACGGCAATCCGTGGA
>CAZYRQ010000512.1:0-1923 GCA_964649455.1 uncultured Lentisphaerales bacterium | reverse complement strand
CGCCAGAGCGGGAGTTGTCGGGCGCGCCAGGCCTGTATAATCTCTTTGGATGAGCCGACAGGCAGCGGCACGGAGGATACGGTGACGAATTCCTCAGAGTGCGGGGTTGTCGTATCGAGTGCGGAAATCAACCGGGCGCGGACTGCTGCGGGAATCGCGTTGGTGCCCGCATCGCGGGCCGGCACGAGCGGCAGGGCGCGCCCCGCCACCAGCCGCGCGCGGGAGAGCGCGGCTGGATGGATCGAGCAGATGACCGGACCGCGCAGCGCAGGTTGCGACTGGAGGTGGGCAATGACGCCGGGAAGCTGCTGCTCGATGCCCTGGTTGAATGAGATATGCATCGTCAGGGCGATGAGGGGAAGTCCTGCCAGCGACAGCAGGGACCATCCGGCGGGGGCCGCCAGTCCGGGCGGGGCCAGGCGGGCCACGGCCAGCGCCAGCGCCAGCGTGCCCGCCAGAGCCGCGGTCGGCAGCGCCTGCGTCTGCGCCAACCCGCCCGTCAGGGGGACGGTCGCCACGCCCAGCAGCAGCAGGCCGGTCGCCGCCGCCTTCAGGCCGCGCGGCAGGCGGCGCACTACGGCGGCGTCCGAGCCGGCGGCCTCGGGCCTCGCGATGACTTCAGCCAGCAGCACCGCCAGCAGCGGCACGGCGCTGAACACGTAGCGGGCCGTGAGCTTGTTGCCCAGTCCAAAGATCACGGCGCAGGCCAGCATCCAGAGCCCGGCAGCCACCACCCAGCGTTCGCGCGGCTGGCGTGCCAGCGCCAGCAGGCGGGCACGGGTCTCCCGGCGCGCGAGCAGCGGCCACCATGCGATGAAGAGCATGGGGGTCAGCAGCAGGTAGCCGAGCGTATTGAGGGGCTTGTGCCACCAGTTGTCCTTGACAAAGCGGCCGATCACCTGGTCGTAGAGGAAGCCATGCACGAATTCCGCGTCAAAAGAGGAGACCATGAAGGCATACCCGCCGACTACGATGATCAGCGACACAACGAGGGCCAGGAGGCGCCAGGGCCGACGGGCTCCATCCATCTGGTTCAGGCAGCCTCCCGCGAACAGGAGGAAGACCAGTCCGAGCAGACCTTTGGCCAGGATCGCGCATCCGGCCCCGCCGAAAACCGCAGCCAGGGCGCAGGCGTCGGCCCGTCCGCGCTGCAAAGCGCGGAATAGTCCCAGAAAGCCTAGAACCAGGGCCGTGGTTAGGAAGATGTCCGGGGTTGCGCGGTTCGAGCAGAGCACGAAGGTGTATTGCGAGGCCGTCAGACAGGCCGCCAGGAGCGCCGTCTCCCGCCGCCGGGTAGCCGTCCATCCCAGCCGGTAGGTCAGAACGAGCAGCAGCGCCCCCGACAGCAGCGACGGCAGACGGGCGCTCAGCATTGAGATGCCGAAGAGCCGGAAACTGCCAGCGATCAGCCAGTAGGCGAGCAGCGGTTTGTGCGGCCGGAGCGTGCCGTCGTAGAAGCGCGGCGTGCCGTAGTCGCCGCTCTCCACCATCAGCAGCGCGGCATCCGTGTAGTAGCGCTCGTCGGGATGATGAAACTGCATCACCGCAGCCAGCGGCGATTGTGCAATGAAGCCCGCCAGCAGCACCAGCACGAGACAGAGACAGACTCGTTTGCGTTCATTCATGTCCGTAAGCCAGGAAATGTCGGCAAAAGAATGAAACATGATTATAACATAACCGAAAACCTGCGGATTTGTGAATACGTTTTCGTTTTCGTTTTGCGCCCCGGGGCCGATTTGCTAGAATAGGAGTCGAAAGGGTAAGAACATGAAAAGCCTGGTCGTCAAGAAAGACACGCTCAAGAAGCCGACGATGACGCTGAAGGAACGGAAGGCCGCCAAGAAGGCCAAGAAGGCTGCCCGCGACTCTTCGACCCCCGGTTGATACGCCGTCGGTCTGCCGCCGGCGCCGGTTGCCGCGGCG
>CAZYRQ010000511.1:0-1924 GCA_964649455.1 uncultured Lentisphaerales bacterium | reverse complement strand
TGCGCAGACGCATAATGCGGACAACCCTCATGACTGGCCCCGTCAACCTCAAGCAGTTGCCGTCCGTGGCGCTGCACCAGGCGCTGGCCCCGCTGGGCGTCACCCCGTCGCTGGCGCGGCGCATCCAGGCCGCCGTCCTGCGGCGCGGAGGCCTACCCTTCGACCGCTCCGATCTCTCCGCCGCCCTGCTGCGCCGCGTCGCCGCCGTCTCCCGCATCCCCGTGCTGACCTGCCTCGGCGAGACGGTCTCGGCGCGGGATGGCTTCCGGCGCCTGCTGCTGCAGGGCGACGGGCCCGAGACCTTCGAAAGCGTCGGCATCCCCTTGTACCGCGACACCCCGAAGGCGCGAACCGTCGCCTGCGTCAGCAGCCAGGTCGGCTGCCGCCTGGGCTGCGCCTTCTGCCGCACGGGACGCCTCGGCTGGCAGCGCGACCTGGCCACCTGGGAGATCGTCGACCAGGTCATCCGCGTCGCGCAGGCCTCGCCCAGCCCGGTGCGCGGCGTCGTCTTCATGGGCATGGGCGAGGCCTTCCTGAACTACGAGGCGGCGCTGACCGCAGCGCAGATCCTGTCGGAACCCTCGGGGCTCGCCATCGCCGCCCGGGCGATCACCTTCTCGACCGCAGGCGTCGTCCCGGCCATCCGGCGCTTCACCGCCGAGCGCCAGCCCTACCGCCTCGTGGTCTCGCTGACCTCGGCGGATCCCGCGCGGCGCCGCTCCCTGATGCCAGCGGAGGCGGCCTACCCGCTGGCGGCACTGCGCGACGCGCTGGTCGGCTACTGCGCCGCCGGCGGCGGTCGGGTCACACTCGCCTGGATCTTGATCGCCGGCTTTAACACGCGCGACGAGGACGCGCGGCAGTTGGCCGCCTGGATCGGCGCCCTGCCGGTACGCATCGACCTCATCGATGTCAACGATCCCGACGGGGTCTTCGCGCCGCCGGACGAGACGGAACGGAAGGCCTTCCGCGACGCCCTGCGCCGCTGGGTGCGGGCGCCCGTCGCGCGCCGTTACAGCGGCGGGGCCGACATCGGCGCCGCCTGCGGGCTCCTCGCCGGCGGGAGAGGCGAGGATTCGCGGGTGCCGTAGGCCCGTACAATCCACTGCCATTCCAGGTGAGCGCCAGGCGGCGTCCGACCTCCTGTTTGTTGAGGGGGTGGATGCGCCCCGCGTCGCGCTCGCCCTGGTACCAGAGGCTGGCGGTGAAGGGGAAGCCGCGAAGCGGCGCGCACATCGCGTGGTAGAAGACCGCCCCCTGGTGGTAGATCTTCACGAAAGGACCGGGCACGGCGTAGACGCGCTTGAAGTCCCAGGAGTCGGTGACGTCGTCGGGGCTCGTGGAGCCGGGCTTCCCGCCGTTGAAGTAGGCCGCGCCGCCATCGTCGACGACGCCGAGGCGGAAGGTCAGGGGCTTGCCCGCGAGACCGGCGGGAAGGTCGAACGCCTTCCGGTACCAGACGAGGCCGTCGACCTCGCCGTAGACGCCCTCGAGGAACGCGGGAATCGTTTCATGCAGACGGCGCGCGAAGTAGTAGCCGACCGCTCCCGTCTCCGCCGCCGTCTCGGGAGTGACGCGCTTCCTGCAATCGGCCACCGCCTTGGGGGCGGCGCGGGCCACCGCCTGCGGAAACCTGCCCGGCATGCACGATCCGTGAGCCACAGTAGCGGAAGCGGATCACAGGGGCCTAGCAGCCTGTCGGACTTAGACAGCATTGCGACAAAAACACTGAAAACATGGCAAACAACTGGGTCGGGAATCGATTCGTTGATTGGTCGTGATCGATTGCAATGCGTTTTTCGATTCCTGACCCGGTTGTTTCTCCAAGTCCGACAGGCTGCTAGTGGAACTTCGCCTCGGGGTCGCCTCGGCGTAATGGGTCAGTCTCAGGGGTGTGAGCGGGGCGCATGGTGAGGCGGGCGGC
>CAZYRQ010000510.1:0-1926 GCA_964649455.1 uncultured Lentisphaerales bacterium | reverse complement strand
CCGCCGGTGGAGCCTTTGGGCCGTGATTGCGCGAAGAAGGCAGCCGCTCCCTGTTGGATGGAGAGTTCGACCCACCGGTCCACGAGTTCGCGGAAGCGCTTGTAGGCGGCGAGGCGGGCGGCGAGACTCTCGACGCATGACGCCCGCACGAAGCGGCACGCGGGCCGTCCCCGGTGGACGTAGGCGAGTTTGTGGTAGGGGCCGTGCCGCGCGGGGTTCTTGGCGTCCATGCACTTGCACCCCGGCTTGCCGCAGACCTGGTACTGGCGCGAGACGCTCCCGGGATGCATGGGGCCCAGCGCCGCGAGTTCCCGTTTGATCCGCGCGATTTCACGCTCCGCCGATTCCGGACTTCTCTTTTTTGCTGTTGTCTTCATGTCGGATATGATAAATAACATATCCGATTACGTCAACACGAAACAGAGGAAGGATTCATGACCGAAACGGATGTGGCGGAATGGCTGTACGAGCGAGTGGGGTCGGGGCTTCCGGTGGACGCGGACATGGGCCGCATTGAGAAGGCGGTCGAGGCCGCCAGCCTGGCGTTTCGCAGGGAGGCCATCGAACGGCTGGTTCAACGCGGCGCGGACGCCTGCGCGGCCGAGTGCCCCGACTGCGGGGGGCGATTGCGGGCGCATGTGCGCCGCCGGGCACGGCGCGTGCTCACCCGGTGCGGGTTGATCCGCTTCACGCGCGACTACGGTCGCTGCCCGGTCTGCGGCCACTACGCCTATCCGGCCGACGCGGCCCTGGGGCTGCACGGCCGGGCGTCACCCTCGCCGATTGTGCAGGAGATCTGCGCGCTGGAGGCGTTGTCCGCGCCCGCCGCCCGCAAGGCGCGCGACGTGCTCCGGCTGACCGGACTCGACATCGATCCTTCGGTGATGCACCGCGAGGCCAGACGGCAGGGCGAGGCCGCCCGCGCGCTGCGCGACCGCGATGCCGCGCTGGCGCAAACCCCGGCCGGGGTGGCCACGCTCGCGGCCGCAGCCATCCGCGGTCTTCCGGACAGGCCGTTCACACTGGTGATCGAGATCGACGCCTGGAACATCCGGGAGCGCGACGCATGGGGCCAGACGGCGAAGCTCCTGGCGAAGGGCGAGAAACCCGAGCGCTGGCACTGGGTCTACACCGGCACGGTATTCCGGCTGGACCAGCGGGGAACGACCGCGGCGGGACGGCCCGTCATCACCGAACGCGGGTATGTCGCCACGCGGAAAGGCCTGGATGCCCTGCGGCTCCAGGTCTACGCCGAGGCTCTCCGGCGCGGACTGCTCCAGGCCGAGCGCGTCCTGATCCTCGCCGACGGCGCCATCTGGATATGGGAGCTCGCCACCGACCGCTTCAAGGGCGCCACCCAGCGCGTCGACCTCCACCACGTCCAGGAACACCTCTGGACGCTCGCCGCCGATCTGCACGGCAAGGGCACGGAGGCCGCCAGCGAATGGGTCGCCCCCTACCTCGCCTGGCTCACGCGCCGCAAGGACGGCGGCCTCGATGTCCTCCACGGGCTCGAGAGCCTGCGGGACGCCGCCCAACCGCTCACGACCCAGCAGCACGCCGCGCTGCAGCGCGAAATCGGCTATTTCAACACCCACAAAAACCGCATGGACTACAAGAACGCCAAGCAACTCGGGCAGCCTGTCGGCTCCGGGGCGATCGAATCAACCTGCTCGCAGTACCAGCGCCGGTTCAAACTCGCTGGCCAGTTCTGGAGCATCCAGGGCGACGAGGCTCTCCTCGCGCTCGAAACCCTCCATCGCAATGAAAGGTGGCACCTGCTCTTCCCGCACGACCGCGACTAGAACACTTGGCATGCCAAACCGCTGTTCGTCAGCGTAGCCGTTGCCCGTAGGCGGCGCGCCCGCCCCCTTTTGCTCTTCCGCTTGATCATCCCAAGAACTCCATCAGAACTGCCATGCGCCC
>CAZYRQ010000509.1:0-1929 GCA_964649455.1 uncultured Lentisphaerales bacterium | reverse complement strand
ATCTCCGAGAAACTGGGCGTGCCGATGCCCCGCCTCGCGGTCAACGGATTGCTGACCGTGACCGACCCCGGGGCCGTGCCGCTGGCGCGCCTCGACGCGGCACGCACCTTCAGCACGTGGGAGCAGGAAGTGGTGGAGCAGGCCTCGATGGCGGCCGTGCGTCACGAAGTCGACCAGTCCGTCGTCATGGCGCTGAAGGCGACGGCGGACGGCACGACGCACATCGCCTACCACCTGCCGGTGCTGGAGAGCTGGCTGCTGCGGGCGCTGGCCGTCAGGGCCGGTTGCCACGCCTTCGCGACGCGCGACGATGTCATCTACGCCTCGCGCGGACTGCTTTTGCTGCACGCGACCTACACGGGCGAACACGTGCTCCGCTTTCCGCCGCAGGCGACCGGGGTTCACGATCTCATCCGCGACCGGCCTGTGGCGCTCCGCAGCGGCGCGCTGCGGCTCGCGCTGACACGCGGCGACACCCGGCTCTACCGGTTCACGCTCCCGTGACCATTTACAGCCGGGCGCCGGCCGCGCGCAGTCCGTCGCGCACGGCGCAGCCGTCCAGCTCCGCCGGCAGGCAGCCCTGCTGCACGGCCATCGCTGCGGCCATGCCGGCCGCTTGCCCGATCGAGACGACCGGCGGCATCACGCGCATGCTGCTGTGGATCGCGTGGTCAACCGAGATCGGACGTCCCGCCACCAGCAGGTTGTCGACGTCCGCCGGCAACAGGCAGCCGTAGGGAATCTCGTACCACTCGCCGGGGGTCATATACTCGATCTCGGTGCCGGTGCCGTCGGGATTGTGGATGTCGATACCGTAGCTCACCCGCGCGATGGCATCGGGAAACTTACGCCGCGCCGTGAACGCCTCGCGCTCCAGCCGCGCGCGGCCGACGATGCGGCGGCTTTCGCGCACGCCGATGTGGTGGCCGATCGAGCGGATCGTCGCCTGCTCGAACCCGGGTATCTCGCGGCGCAGGAAGGTTAGGTACTGGCGGAGCTGCCGGCGCCCGAGGAGTTCCGCCGCCGACAGATCCTTGCCGTCGACCGCCGAGTGCCGGACGACGCGCGTGGTGTTGAAATGGAGCACGTCGGGTTCCAACCAGTTGAATATCAAGACATTCTCGCGGGGGCACTCGATCTCGCCCCGCGCTACGGCCGCGCGGTAGCGGGTATTGATCACGTCACGGGGCGGCACACGGTCGACCGCCACGTGTCCGAGCTTGAAGCAGAGGGTCATCGGCTGGCAATGCCCCGAGGGACCGCCGACCTCCGCCCGGCAACCCGCCATCACGGAGAGATCGGCATCGCCGGTGGCGTCGACAAAAACCGGCGCCTCGATCGCCCCGAGGCCGCTCTTCGACTGCATGATCGCGGCCTGGACGAGACGCCCGTGGCAGACGGCGCCGACCAGCGTATGGTGGAACAGCAGCTCCACGCCCGCCTCGAGGCAGAGGTCCTCCATGGCCAGCATCGCGTGATCCTTGCTGATCATGCGTTCGCGCGGCCCCATGGCCTCGCCCGTAATCGGCGCGTCCGCCAGCGCTGCGGGCGGTAAGTAGGCGCGCATGCGCTCGATCCATTCGGTATAGATTGGCTTGTCGAATGTCTGCGAGTTCGCATGGTTCGACATGAAGGGATGCACCTCGCCCGAGACCGCCATACCGCCCAGGTAGCCGTAGCGTTCGGCGAGCAGCACGCGCGCGCCCCGGCGCGCGGCCATCACGGCAGCGCCCAGACCGCCCGGGCCGCCTCCGACGACCACCACATCGGCCGAGGCAATGACGGGGACATCCTGATGGAAGGCGTGACTGGCTGCTTTCATGTGGCTATTGTATCAGGTTCTCGCAAGAGTCAACAGACCCGGGGGGCGGCGCCAGCGGTTCCAAATCATTCGCCAATACAGGAGATGCGGCAGGCGAAGCGCGACAA
>CAZYRQ010000508.1:0-1930 GCA_964649455.1 uncultured Lentisphaerales bacterium | reverse complement strand
TCTCCGATTCCGGCAGGGCCTGCCGCTGGACGAGGAAGACGTAGGCGTAGTTGAGAAGATCGTCGTAGTCGAGTACCGCGAAGGTCTCCTTCTGCCTGCGGTACGTTTGTTGGATGCGTTCGATCAACTGTTTGTTGTTCCCCAGCAGATGGCTACCGCGCACATCCTCGATCAGTTCCTCGGGCAGCCGCAATTCGCGCTGACGCAGGGCGTTGCAGGTGCGGAGCAGTTCGCCGATCGGGAGCTCCTGTTTCGGGCCCTCCAACCGTGTGCGATCCGCAGGCGGCAGGTCGGCCAGCACCTCCTCCATGAACTCCCGCTGGAGCGGCTCGTCGATCACCGTCCAGGCACGCGGAATCCATTGCCGCTCGAACAGCAGCGTGGCGCAGAAGTGATGCACGTTGCCGATCACGTAGGGCAGCCGGCCCTGGAGACGGCGGACGATCCGCTCCTCCATGTTCCGCGCCGCGCGGATGGTGAAGGTCAGGCCGATCATGCGTCGGGGATCGACACCGTTGGCCACGGCCCAGAGCATGCGCTGCGCCAGCAGTTCAGTCTTGCCGGTGCCCGGCGGGGCCAGCACAAGATGCCGGCCCGACGCCAGCGTGATGATCTGCCGCTGCTCGTCGGTAAACGTGATCTCACCGCCAAAGCGCATGTCGGTTTTCCGGCCGCGGCCGCTATGCCGCCGCGCCGCAGACAGCCATCTCGCCAGGAAAGGCAGGAAAAAGGTCATGTCAGCGCACGGAAGTGCATCTCAAACCATCGCGCGCCGCCGGCGATCAGGCCAGCGCAAAGGTGCCGCTGACAAAGTAGTGGTCGCTGGGGTAGCGTCCATCGCGGGGCTCGCGGATGATCTGCGCCGCCTGGGCGGTCAGGGCGCCGCGCATCATCACCCAGTCCATCTTGTCGACTGTGCCGGCATGGGCGCTCCCCTGGAAGGCATGAAAGGTCGGCCCGGGGGTTTCGGTGCCATGGACGGCGCCATAGCTGTCGATCCAACCGCCCGCGCGCAGCGTCGCGAGCGGCGCTGAGGAGCCGTCACAATTGAAGTCGCCCGTCAGGACTTGCGGAAATGTGTCGGGATAGGCGTCGGCATCCTCGCAGAGCAGCCGCGCCTGGTTGACCCGGGCCTCATGGCTGACGTGGTCCAGATGGGTGTTGACGATGCGGATACTGCGGTTGTCGGCGCGGGAATCATCGAGCCGCACCCAATTGGCGAACCGGATGCAGGCGCTGTTCCACGACCGCGAACCGGGCACATGGGGTGTCTCGGAGAGCCAGTAGCCGCTCGCCACGGTCAGCGTGAAGCGAGAACGGCGGTAGAAGATCGCGTTCTGCGGCCGCGGGCTGCCCGCGGCCTCGTGCAGCGCGTAGACGTCGTACGCGCCCAGCGCCGCCCGCAGATCGTCGAACTGGACAGGCGCGACCTCCTGACAGCAGATGATGTCCGCGTCCTGCGCCAGGATGGCCTCGATGCACACGGGCTTTCGGAAAGTCCAGGCGTCTTTACCGTCCGGCGCCTCCGCGTAACGAATGTTGCAGGTCAGCACCTTGAGCGTCTTGCCTGCAGCCGAGCCCGTGTTCTTCATCGATGTCTTGCTCCATCCCGCCAGTAGACGAAGGGTGCCTGCTGTGCGTGTGTTGTTGAATAGGATGGCGGGTTGAAGGCGGAAATGCAAGAGCAAGGTGTTCGTAGTGTGCGTTTGGTGTCCGTTGGTGTGCGTTTGCACATGTGGCTTGTGCGGCCCACATCTGGGCCTGTAAAATGGGCCACAACGACGTTTAGCCTGATGATAGAGAGCGCAGGATGAACGGCGCAGGAGGCCCCGGCGTAAGCTCCGGGCACAGAACGGGGGTACTCACGGCGGCGTTTCGGGCCAGGCGTGCTTGGGGTAGCGACCGCGGTACTCCTTGCGCACCAGCGGGT
>CAZYRQ010000507.1:0-1933 GCA_964649455.1 uncultured Lentisphaerales bacterium | reverse complement strand
GCCACCGGCGGGGGGTTGTCCAGGATCTCGCTGACGGCCTCCAGCGTCGGCGCCTGCGGCGCCGCCTCCGCGACCGGTTTCGCCGGCGCGTTGGTCGTCGCCGTGACCGCGCCCGCTTTCGCCGGCGCGTTGGTCGTCGCCGTGACCGCGCCCGCTTTCGCCGGCGCGTTGGTCGTCGCTGCGGGCGTGGCGGGGCCGCGGCTGCCAACCGCATGCGCTGCCGCCGGGGGCGGGTTCGTCGAAATCGGGGCCGGCGCGGCGAGGCTGCACCAGGCCAGGCACGCCACACCGGCAAGCATGGCCGGACGCCAGAACCGGGACTTCGCGTGCATGGGACGGAAGGAAGAATGATCCTGCATGATGGCCGGATTATACCGAAACCGCCCCCTGAACAACACCATTTTCACGTCATCGGTTGGCCTCGGTTGGCCACCGGAGGGCGCGGAACACACAGGTTGAGGTGGGCGGGAAAATGAACGCAGAAGCTCAGGGATGCGGAGGGAAAGCGCGAATGGATCTGGATATCCGGATGCCGGAATTGGATGAAATCGAAGCGACCCGGCTGATCAAGGCGGCGTTTCCGGACACCGTAGTCATCGGCATGTCTGCCTTCGGCGAGGCTGGGTTCCGGACTTCGATGCTGGACGCCGGCGGAGTGGATTTCCGCGACAAGGCCGGAGCCGGTGACACCTTGGGGCCGACGATCTCTCGGTATTTGGCTGCGCGAGCCGCTGTGAAATGACCGTTGCGGGGCCAGCGCCCAAAAATGTTAAATGCGCTGCCAGTGTCTGACTCGCATGGCGGCGACTGCAATGCCAACGTACCACTCCCCCAACCCTTCCCAACCCTTCCCGCCCAACCCTTCCTGCATTGACCGGACGGGGCGCGTATGGCAGACTCGGATGCATCGTCATGTCAAGCCCCTGCACCCTGGCCGCCTACTACTTCGGCAACTACCACCCGGGAGATCCCCGCAACACGCGCCTGAAGGGCGCATCGTGGAGCGAGTGGCAGCTCGTCCGCGAGGCGCGGCCACGCTTTCATGGGCATATGCAGCCGCGGACACCCCTCTGGGGCTACGGCGACGAGTCGGATCCTGCAGTGATGACACGGAAGATCGGGGCGGCGGCGGATCACGGCGTCGACGCCTTCATTTTCGACTGGTACCACTACAACGACGGGCCCTTCCTGGAGGGTGCCCTGGATCGGGGCTACCTCGGGGCACCGAATTGCGGGCGGGTCAAGTTCGCCCTGATGTGGGCCAACCACGACTGGACGGACATCCATCCGGCACGCCGCGGCGTCACGCCGGCGCTGCTCTATCCGGGCGCGGTGACGCCCGCCGCCTTCCAGACGATCACCGACCTCGTCATCGCGCGCTACTTCCGCCACCCGGCCTACTGGCGCGTCGCGGGTCGGCCCTACTTCTCGATCTACGACCTTGGCAAGCTGCTCGCCAGCTTCGGGGGGGTGGACGAGACCCGCGCGGCGCTGGAGGCGTTCCGTGCCCGCGCCCGCGCAGCCGGCGTGGGCGAGCTGCACCTCAACGCCGTGGCGTGGGGCCGGCCGCTGCTGCCACGAGAGCAGGCGCCGGCCGACCTGGCCGCGCTGGTGCACGACCTAGGCTTCGACTCCGCCACCTCGTATGTCTGGGTGCACCACGTCGGCCTGCCAAATATCGAGACCGACTACAACTGGGTTCGCGACCGCTACCTCGACTACTTCGCGGACGTGGAGCGCCGGTTTTCCGTGCCCTACTATCCCAATGTCTCAGTCGGCTGGGATCCCAGTCCGCGGTGCCATCCCGAAAGCGAGTACGCGCCCGTGGGCTATCCCTTCTCGAAGATCATCACCGGCAACACGCCGGCGCGGTTCGCAGAGGCGCTGGCGCGCGTCTGCGCGCGGCTGCGGGAACGGCCGGAGTCCGGGCGCA
>CAZYRQ010000506.1:0-1933 GCA_964649455.1 uncultured Lentisphaerales bacterium | reverse complement strand
CCCACGATCCGCACCAGCGCCAGGCCGATGCCGTAGCAGGTCGAGCCCTTGTAGCCGATGATGTGGTAGGCGGAGTCGCGCACCTGCTTCACGATCTCCTCCTTCGCCTGCTCCCACCCGCCGCACCGCCCGCAGACCGCGCAGTAGTCGGCGATCGGCATCCCCGCCACGTGGGTCATCGACCAGGCGGCCACCTCGCTGTCGCCGTGCTCGCCGAGGATGTAGGCATGCACGTTGCGCGCATCGACCCGGCAGTGCCGGCTCAGCAGGTAGCGGAAGCGCGCGCTGTCCAGCACCGTGCCCGAGCCGAAGACCCGTTGCCGCGGCCAGCCCGAGCGGCGCAGCGCCACATGCGTCAGGATGTCGACCGGATTGCTGACGACGACCACGATGGCGTGTGAACCGCGCGCGACGATCTCGTCCATGATGCTCGAGACGATGGCCGCGTTGCGCCCGAGCAGGTCGAGGCGCGATTCACCCGGACGCTGCTTCGCGCCGGCGGTGATGACGATCACGGCCGCGTCGGCGTAATCCTCCGCCGTGCCGGCATGGATATCCACCGGGGGCAGGTACGGCAGACCATGGGCAAGATCCAGGGCTTGACCTTTGGCCAGGTCGGTGTTCAAGTCGACCAGGGCGATGGTCTCGGCCAAGCCCGACGGGGCGAGGGCATACGCGAATGAAGCCCCCACGTCACCGGCGCCGACGATCACCACTTTGCGTGCGGTTCTGCTGCTCATGCTGCCTCCCAACTGCGGGCCAACCCGCTGCGACTATTGCATTCGCTCCTCCTGCCCGACGCTCCGTGGGAAGAGGATGTTGTTCTCCAGGTGGATGTGCTCGTGCAGATCGGCTTCCAGTGCCGGCAGCGCCTCGTACAGCGCTTGGAACGTGGCGCAGGCGTCGGTCGGCGCCTGGTATCCGCCGGTGAGCGCGCGCAGGCGCGCCAGCGCGGCGCCGGCCGAATCGTGTTCCGCCTCCATCTGCCGTATCGGATAGGCCACGCGACCGCAATGGATGGCTGGCCGCGCGTTCCGACCCGCCAGATAGCCGTCTATCTCCCGAATCGCCGGGAACAAGATCTGTTCCTCCTTGGCCAGGTGCGACTCGAGTTCGGCGCGCAGGGCGTCGAAAATCTGCCGCACCTGCTCCAGCATGGCGCCGTGGGCGGCCGCATGGGCACGCTGCACCCGGGCCAGCAACCCGTCGATCCGCGTGATCTGCGACCGCGTGAAGGCATGATGGGTGGCCAGGATATGGTCCGCCAGTTCCGTCACCGTGGCACGGCCCCAGTCGGTGGCCGCGGGGGCGCCAGCCGACGCCTGCAACGTCCTGCGGCAGTTGTCCATGACGGTCTTCAGGTCATGGCCGGCATCGCGCACCGCCTGGGCGAACGGCTTCTTGCCGCCGCAGCAATAGTCGATGCCAAGCCGATCCAGCAAGGGGCGAAGTGTCGGATGGGCGAGCACCAGGTCGGCGACGGTTCCATCGGCACGGATATCGCCCGGCTGATGTACGGTGGGTTTTGATGCAACCTGTTTGTTCATCGTCTGTTCCTTCTTTTCACTGACCGTGAGGAACCGCCCGGCCAGGATACACCCTCTCGCCAGCGGCTCGCAGACGCTCCTGCGCAGCGTGCACATCATGTCCCGGCCGCGTTGATGCGGGCAATCCCAGCTCATGTCGCTTGCTCCTCATTCCATCGCGTCTCGCCGGCCAACAACAGGCCGGTCGTCCAGTAATTCGGTAGTAGAATACTAAATTGACGACGTTCGCGCAAGCATTGCCGGTGTACGAAGCATCCTTCAGCACGCTACGGGGACCGGCAAAGACCGCTGGCGCGCAATATCCGGGGTGTCTCCCGACGGCCGGTCAGCCGTGGACGCGACGCCATCTCTCCGCAGGGGCACGAAGGGGCACATGGTGCCGATGA
>CAZYRQ010000505.1:0-1937 GCA_964649455.1 uncultured Lentisphaerales bacterium | reverse complement strand
CAATAGACGGAAACTGACCGTGTGTCCAATGCAAAACCATATGCGAGTTTTCCCGCCTTCCCGCGCCCCCCAGCCTGCGGCTCCACCGAACCCGTGGAGGTTGGAATCCGCCGGCCTTCCTGCTACCCTTTTGCCTGCCGGTTCAAAAAGGCCGGCGAGAAGGTGCGTTTCGCGGTGACGCTTCCGTATGTGCAGCAGAATCTGGAAGCCTTCCTGGGCCAGCATGCCCAGAATCCCCACCTGACCCGGACGGTCCTGACCAACAGTCTCAAGGGACGTCCCGTCGATCTGCTGCAGATCGGCGAACCGGCAGCCGGGCGCAAAGCCGTGCTGCTGACCGCCAGGCACCATGCCTGCGAGACCATGGCCAGTCTCGTGCTGGAGGGTTTCCCGACGACAAGGACATCCAGCTTCTACTGGATCTCCACTGCCCGACCCTGCGGGGAGAGTCCCACCAGGTGATGTATTTCAGCGGTCCCCAGCAAGCCCCCGTCAACAATGAAGCGAATGTGCAGCAGTTGGCGGATCTTATCAAGGCCGCCCTGCCCTCCCAGGCCCCGGGCGGGCCGATGGTCTGGCTCAGCACAACCACTCCGGAAACCAGTTGTTCTAAGTATTTTTCAACGCCACGTGCATGTCACCCTCGTGAGGATTCGCCTGCCATGAAGGTGGGCATCGGACGGATGGCGATCACGCCGGAGGCGCAACCGATCCGTCGGGCGGGCTATGAGACTCGCATCGCGCCCGCGACCGGCGTGATCCATAGAATGATCTGCTACTCCCGTGGCAGCAGGATCTGCTTCTGACGTTCGCGCTCGCGCGTGCCGCGCGCCACGAACAGCGGTTGGCCTGTGTCGGGGTCGAGCCGTGTGCAGTACATGGCCGTCGAGCGGGTCGAAGGGGTGGGCGTGAAGATCTGCACCTGGCGCGGCAGCACGCCCAGGTGCCGGAGGGCGAAGTCGCGCAGGCGGTGCATGTCGTCGTCCGTGCAGCCGGGATGCGCGGCGATCAGGTAGTAGGTCAGGTACTGCTCCTTGCCGAGGCGCCGCGTGACGGACTCGAACTGGCGCTTGAAGGCGAGCAGGCTGACCGTGCCGGGCTTGCCCATGAGGGCGAGGACGCGCGGCTCGCTGTGTTCCGGGGCCAGTTTGAGCTGGCCGGAAACATGGTGCGCCGCGAGCGCCTCGAGGTAGGCCGATCCGTGGCGCGTATCGGCCGTCACGAGGTCGTGGCGGATACCTGAGCCGACAAAGACATGGCGGATCCCCGGCAGGCGGCGCAATTGCTCCAGCAGCCGCGTGAGCGGTGCATGGTCGGGCTGGAGGCGCGGACAGCAGTCGGGCGTGAGGCAGTGCCGGTCCGGGCACGGGCCGCGCGCCGTCATCGCGGGGCAGGCGAAGCCGTACATGTTGGCGGTCGGCCCGCCGACATCGCTGATGACGCCGCGGAAACGGGGGTGGCGCGCGAAGGCGCGCGCCTCGTCGAGGACGGCCTCCTTGCTCCGCGACCGGACCTCGCGCCCCTGGTGCGCGGCGATCGCGCAGAAATTGCACTCGCCGTAGCAGCCCCGGTGGGTCGTGATCGCGAAGCGGATCGTGTCGAGGGCCGTGATGGCGCCGCGGGCCGCGTCGCGCGGGTGTGCGTCGCGCTGGAAGGGCAGGCGGTAGACGGCGTCGAGTTCGTCTGGCCGCAGCGGTTCGGCGGGCGGGTTGTGGATCAGCCAGCGGTTGTCGTGGCGCTGCGCCAGGGGGCGGGCCGTGCGCCACTCCTGGTGAGCCAGGAAATCACGGGACATCTGCAGGAAGGCGCGCCGCGTGGCGAGGCCGGGCGCGTCGTCGCCCGCCGTGGCCGCGTCCGCGACAGCGGCATAGTCGGGCAGGACGACCGCGTCCGCGGGCGGTTCGGCGGCGGCATGGCAGAGTCCCCGCAGCCCCTGC
>CAZYRQ010000504.1:0-1937 GCA_964649455.1 uncultured Lentisphaerales bacterium | reverse complement strand
CATAAAAACTCCTGACTGATCCCCGCTTGAAGGCGGACCCTGCCTGCCGGTTCCTTTTGAGCCCTCGCGGCATGCATTTGGCCGCGATGAACTGCAACGCGCACTTATTAAGCAATGTGCATGCCAGCACACTTCCCGGTCAGGCGTACTCCGTCTCCAAAACGTTGTAAAACAGTATTCTAAATCATTTTTTAGGCTCCGCTTTCCGGATGCAAAAGCCGCCGGGCATGAGCCATAATGTTACGTTTGCCGTCCTTCACCGACAATAGTGGGCCATTATGACCCTTTTGCGCGGGGGCCAGGCAAAAGGGCGGGAACCGCTAATGAACGGTGAGGCTTGAGCGCACAGGAACGCTTAGCGATCTCTTCTAAAAAATGACCACTTCATCGACGTTAAATTGGGAACACGTTACCGCGCTGCGCCGCGCAGGCGGCCCGAGGCGCGTTCGCGGCGGTACTCCTCCACAGTGCGCGCGATGCCGGTCTCGAGGGTTATCGTCGGATTCCAGCCGAGCTGGTGAAGCAGCGAGCAGTCGAGCAGCTTGCGCGGCATGCCGTCGGGGTGCGACGCATCCCATTCGATCGCGCACGACGCGCCGCAGGCCTCGCGCACCAGTTCCGCCAACTGACGGATCGAGACTTCGCCGCCCGAGCCGACATTCACCCAGTCTGGCGGCTCGTGCAGACGCAGCAGGAAGAGCACGGCGTCGGCCAGGTCGTCGACATGCAGGAACTCGCGCAGCGCCACGCCCGTGCCCCAGAGCGTCACGGCGCGGGCACCGTCGATCCGCGCCTGCTCGAAGCGGCGCAGCAGCGCCGGCAGCACGTGCGAACCCTGCGGATCGTAGTTGTCGCCGGGGCCGTAGAGATTGGTCGGCATCGCCGAATGGTAGCAGGCGCCATGCTGGCGGCGGTACATCTGGCAGAGCTTCATGCCGGCGATCTTGGCGACTGCATACCCCTCGTTGGTCGGTTCGAGCGGCCCGGTCAGCAGCGCCGACTCGTCCATCGGCTGCGGCGCCAGCCGCGGATAGATGCAGGAGCTGCCCAGATAGAGGAGCCGCGGCACGCCGCAACGGTAGGCGGCATCGACGAGATGCGTGGCGATCGCCAGGTTCTCGTAGAGAAAATCGGCGGGCTGTGTGCGGTTGGCCTCGATCCCGCCCACCTTCGCTGCGGCGACGATGATCGCCGTGGGACGCGTCCGATCCAGAAAGGCGCGCACGGCTGCCTGCTCGCGCAAGTCCAGTTCCGCCCGCGTGGCCGTCAACGGCTCCGGCAGGCCCAGCGCCCGCATGCGGCGCAGGATGGCCGACCCCACCATGCCGGCGTGCCCGGCGACATAGACCCGGTCGAACGTCCGGTCACGCGTGCTCATGCCTCCTCCCTCCCCTGCCCCTCGCCCTCGCTCCGCGCCATCGCCAGTTCGCGCCGGGCCAGCCGCAGATCGGCCTCCACCATCATCCGCACCAGGGCGCGGAAAGTGACACGGGGCCGCCACTTCAGCGACTGCCGCGCCTTGGCGGGGTCGCCCAGCAGCAGGTCGACCTCGCTCGGGCGCTCGTAGCGCGGATCGTGGCGGACGAACTGCCGCCAGTCGAGATCGAGCAGGCCGAAGGCCTCCTCGCAGAACTCCTGCACGCTGTGCGTCTCGCCCGTGGCGATCACGTAGTCGTCGGGTTTTTCCTGCTGCAGCATGCGCCACATCGCCTCGACATAGTCGCCGGCAAAGCCCCAGTCGCGCCGCGCCTCCAGATTGCCGAGGAAGAGCTTGTCCTGGATGCCCAGCTTGATGCGCGCCACCGCCTGGGTGATCTTGCGCGTCACGAAGGTCGGCCCACGGCGCGGCGACTCGTGATTGAACAGGATGCCGTTGGAGGCATGCAGTCCGTACGCCTCGCGGTAGTTGACCGTGATCCAGTAGGCGTAGAGCTTGG
>CAZYRQ010000503.1:0-1947 GCA_964649455.1 uncultured Lentisphaerales bacterium | reverse complement strand
CGCCCCGCAGCAGGGAGCCGAGGTAGTGGAACAGCTGCGAGTCGAGCGGATGCGCATTGCGCCGCGCAAGCCGGGCGCGACGGGTGGAGGGGGTGGACGAGGTGGACAGGGTGGGCGAGGTGGCGACGTCGATCCGTACCGCGGTCCAGCCGGCAGGCACGGCCCAGGCGGCAATCCAGGGTCGTCCGAAGGTGCGCGAACGGAAGGGCGCGGAGAGTTCGTTCGTCGCCGCGCCATCGACCCGCGCCAGCCGGATGGTCGCGGAGCGCGGCGCGGCCGCCCCCCGCAGGTCGAGCCGCCAGCCACCCGCGGTCAACGGGAAGACGGGAACCAGACGCCCGTCCGTCGGCAGCGGCGCGCCGTCGCTCCAGGCGCGGCTGGGTGCCCAGCGGCCGGCGAGGAGCGGCTTGTCGTAGCCGTGGCGGGCGTCGAAGGCGGCCAGCGAGGCGGCGTTGGCATGCTGGCCCAGGGCCACCTCGGCGGGCGAGCCGCCCACCACGTGGAAGAGCAGGAAGGTCAGCAGCAGCACGCCCGCCGTCGTGGGCACCAGCTCCAGCAGGCGCCTGAGCGCGTAGCGCAGCATCGGGCTCCCGTTCAGGCCTCGGCGTCGGGCGCGTCCTCCACGTCCTCGGCGTCGGCGCCCGGGCGCCCCTTGATGGCGGCGGCGGTCGGCACGGCGGCCTTGATCTTCTCGACGATCTGCTGGACGATGGCCGGGTTCTGGCGCAGGTACTCGGTGGCGGCCAGCGCGCCCTGGCCGATCTGCTCGGTGCCGAAGCTCAGCCACGAGCCGCGCTTGGTGACGACGTTGTGGGTCAGGGCGGCGTCGAGCACGGAGCCCTCCCACGAGATGCCGCGCGCGTAGAGGATGTCGAACTCGGCCTCGGTGAAGGGCGGCGAGACCTTGTTCTTGACGACCTTCACGCGGGTGCGGTTGCCGACGACCGCGCCGGCGGTGTCCTTGAGGGCGCCGATGCGCTGGACGTGGAGGCGGACCGAGGCGTAGAACTTGAGCGCGCGGCCGCCGGGCGTGGTCTCGGGATTGCCGAACATGACGCCGATCTTCTCGCGGATCTGGTTGGTGAAGAGGCAGAGGGTCTTGGTCTGGGCGATCGAGCTGGTGAGCTTGCGCATCGCCTGCGACATGAGCCGCGCCTGGAGGCCGACATGCGCGTCGCCCATGTTGCCGTCGATCTCGGCCTGCGGGGCGAGGGCCGCGACGGAGTCGAGGACGACGACGTCGAGCGCGCCGCTCTTGACGAGCTGCTCGGTGATCGTCAGGGCCTCCTCGCCCGAGTTGGGCTGCGAGACGAGCAGGTCGTCGAGCTTGACCCCGAGGCGGCGGGCGTAGTTGGCGTCCATGGCATGCTCGGCATCGACAAAGGCGGCCAGTCCCCCGTCGCGTTGCGCGTTGGCGATGACGTGCAGCGCCAGCGTGGTCTTGCCCGACGATTCGGGTCCGTAGACCTCCACGACGCGGCCGCGCGGCAGGCCGCCGACGCCGAGGGCGAGATCGAGGGAGAAGGCGCCCGTGCTGATGACGGGGATGTTCTTGCTGGCCTCGGCGTCGCCCATGCGCAGGATGGCGGTCTCGCCGAACTCCTTGCGGATCTGGGACAGGACGGCATCAAGCTGGGTGGGGGCGGCGGCTTTCTTTTCGGCCATGGCGGGGTTCTCCGGTACGGTTTTTCCTGAATGGAAGCAGTGTCCACGGTTGCACGCCGGGTGTCAAGGAAGATCGCCCCGGCGGGGCATCCGGTACGCTGCGGCTACTCCCCTGAAGCGGCGGCGGCCCCTTTTTTCCAGAACTCCTCGTCGCGTGGAGTTGTATTTTTCGCCTCATCCTTGGCTACCAGCGACCAGCAACCCCCGTCAACCCCATTTCGGCCTGCTAGGTAATGGGTCAGTCTCCGGGGTGTGAGGATTAGCGCATGGAGTGTGGGCGAA
>CAZYRQ010000502.1:0-1948 GCA_964649455.1 uncultured Lentisphaerales bacterium | reverse complement strand
TATAGCCCTGCGATCCAGACGGTCGAGAACCGGCACCGCGTCGAGCAGGCGGCGTGTGTAGGAATGCGGGGCGTCAGGTCAGGGGGTTCACTGGGGACGCATGACGCCGCCATCGAGCGTCAGCACGCGCCCGCAGCGCGCGGCGACCTCGGTGTCGTGCGTCACGATCACCAGCGCCGGCCCGCTCTGGCTGGCCAGTCCGAAGAGCAGGTCGAGGGTCTGCCGCCCCGTGTCGCGGTCGAGGTTGCCGGTCGGCTCGTCGGCCAGCAGCAGTTCCGGCGCGTTCATCAGCGCGCGCGCGATGGCGACGCGTTGCTGCTCGCCGCCGGAGAGTTCCAGCGGCATGTGGGTCGCGCGGTCGGCGAGGCCCACCTGTTCCAGGAGTTCCAGCGCCCGCAGGCGCAGCGCGGAACGCCCGAGTCGCGAGATCGCCATGGCCGGCAGAAGCACGTTCTCGGTCACATCCATCTCGGGCAGGAGGTGGTAGGCCTGGAAGACGAAACCGACGGCCTGCGCGCGCAGCCGCGTCCGACGGGGCGGCGGCAGGGCATAGAGCGACTGCCCCCGCAGGAAGACCTCGCCCGCATCGGGGCGGTCCAGCCCGCCCAGCACATGCAGCAGGGTGCTCTTTCCGGCCCCGCTGCGCCCGACGATGGCGACGCGTTCGCCCGCCCGCACCTCGATCGCGGCGCCCTTGAGCACCTCGACGACCTTGTGCGGCAGCCGGTAGCGCTTGTTCAGGTTGACCGCCGAGAGCAGCGGCGCGGGATTGACAGGCTCCTGATCCATGCGTGCGATCTCCGTCCGCTCACTCCCGCAGGGCATCGACCGGATCCATGCGGGCCGCCCGCCAGGCGGGAACGATGCTGGCCAGCGTGCAGAAGATGATCACGGAGACGCCGACCTGGACGACCTCCGACGGCATGACACGCCAGGGAATCTCGTCGAGGCCGTAGATGCTCTTGGGAAAGACCTGAAGGCCGAACTGCGCCAGACCGGCGACGATCCGCTGCAGGTTGTGCAGCACGGCGAAGGCCGCGCCGGTGCCCAGCACGGTGCCCGCCAGGCACTGCAGCCAGCCGAGCAGGACGAAGGTCCACATGATCTGGCGCGAGGAGAAGCCCAGCGCCTTCAGCAGGCCGATCTCGTGCGTCTTGCGCACGGTGATCACGATCAGCGTGTTGGTGACGCAGAAGATGGCCACGACCGTGATGAACATCAGCAGGATCACCATCATGTTCTTCTCGACGGCCAGCGCCGAGAAGAGCTCGCGGTCCACCTCGTGCCAGGTGCGCACCCGGTAGCCCGGCCCCAGTTGCCGGCGCAGGCCGTCGACGATCGCGTTGAAGCGCCGCGGATTCTCGGGGCTCTCCGTCTTGACCTGCAGCGAGTAGGCGCCGCGGGTGAGGCCCATGAGGTCGCGCGCCACGCCCAGCGAGGTGATGACGAAGCCGCTGTCGAAGTTCCCCTGCCCCATGTTGAAGATGCCGGCGACCAGCAGCTCCTCGGGAAAGTAGACCTCGTCGCGGGAGACGAGGTTCATCGGCGAGTAGACCAGCAGGGTGTCGCCGGCGCGGACGTTGAGCTGGCGGGCGAGATCCGTGCCGATGAGGATGTTGTCGCCCTCGAGGTCGAAGGCGCCGGACTCGATGCGGGTGGCGAGCTGGGGATGCAGCGCCGCCGCCCGCGCGGGGTCGATGCCGACGACCACGGGGGCCTGCACCAGGCGGTCGCGCTCGACGAGCACGCGCATCTCGACGCTGGGAGAGACGGCGACGACCCCGGGCACCGCCGCCACCTGCACGGCCAGCGCCTCGTCGTCGTGGATGACGCCGTCGTAGGCGGAGATGGTGACGTGCGGCTTGAAGGCGAGGATCTTCTCGCGCCACATGTCGCCGAAGCCGGTCATGACGGCGCGGACGATGATGACGATGGCGACGCCCAGGAT
>CAZYRQ010000501.1:0-1956 GCA_964649455.1 uncultured Lentisphaerales bacterium | reverse complement strand
AAGGCCCCCAGCGTGGTGTTGTCGGCCGTGTTGCCCTTCATGACCTCGTAGGCCACGGGGAGCCCCTCGGGCGTGACCACCAGCGCGATGACGATCTGCACGCAGTCGCCGCGATGGTCCCGACTGTAGCCGTGTGCGCGCTTGTCCCCCGGCGGAAAGGGCGGCTCGCTCTCGAAGTACGTGCTCGTCAGATCGTAGAGAAGCACGTCGCAGGAGGCGTTGAACATGTCCATCCAGCGCCCGCGCAGATGCTGGAAGAACGCGTCCTTGTGTTCGAGCAGCCAGTCCAGGCAGCGATAGAGCGTGTCCTTGGCCGACAGCTCCTCCCCGCATCCGAGCAGATCGCGCATGGCCGAGCGCTTGAACCACTCCCGGTGGACGCGCCATTCGCTCGATGGGTCGAGGAGTCGATTGGCGCAGAGGATCTTGAGCACGTCAAGCCACGAAGTACCCTTGCGCGACGTGGGCAGAAGCGGTCTCCAGAATGCGTCGAGGCCGAGCTTCTCCCAGAGCGCGCAGAACATCCAGCACCCGCCGTACTGGCGCGGATTCTTCAGCGAGAACTCCGAAATGCGGATCGTGACGGGATCGGGCTTGCGCAGTGCGCGGTTCTCGGCAAGACGTTCGTCGGGCAGTTCGAAGAGCAACTGCTCGGGTCGGTGCCCGGCGCCTGAAATCCTCTCGATGCGCGCTTCCCAGTCGCGCTTCTCCTCGACGCCCAACTCGCCCAGATAGAGCACCTGGCGCTCGAAGCGCCGCCCGGCGGCGCCGGCGACGTGCTCCACGACGTTCCAGTAGTGATGGGTCTTGCCGTCCTTGAGACGTGAATGGCATTTGAGGTACATCGCCGCGCATTATGCGGCAGTGCCCGGCAGATTGTAAATGGGGTAGGTCTGTCGCCAAGCCCTTTTGAACGCGGAAGGTGTGGAGTCCGGGCGTTTTTCGAAGGAAAACGTTCGAAAACAGGCGGAAACAAGGCGAAAACGGCCTTCGCCTCGGCAAAAAAAGTTTTTGGCGACTGCGAATCGCGAAAGTCCGGTTAGGTTGACAATCCCTCCAGGGCAAACGGAAGGCGCCGGACGAAACCGTCCGACGCCTTTTTCCTTTTCTGCCTGAACCCCGAATCCTGAATCCTGGGTGGACGGCAATGTCATTGCCGTCCACCGGGGTCTACCGCCTGCGCAGGCCGTTTCCGCTTCGCGGCGGCGCGTAGTGGCGCGGCGGCGGAGGAGGGGGCGGGGCGCAGCGCGGGGGCGGGCTGTAGTGGTGGCGCGGCGGCGAGTAGGTGTGGTGGTGGCGGTATCGGGGCGCCGGGGCGTAGACCACCGAATCCCGATACACGACCGTCTGCACGGGCGGAGCGTAGACCACGGTTTGGACAGGTTGCTGGTAGACCACCGGCGCGGGCTGGTAGACCACGGGGGCGGGCTGCTGGTAGACCACGGGAGCCGGTTGCGTGTAGACCACGGGGGCCGGTTGCGTGTAGACCACGGTCTGCACGGGGGCGGGCTGCGCCGTGGCGATCATGCCGATGCCCAGGCCGACGGCGAGACCGGCGATCACGGCGCCGGCGGAACTGTGGTGGGGCCGGGCGTTTGCCGCGACCGGAGCCGCCGCGAGTGCCGCGGCGGCGATCATGGTGACGATGTACGTTGTCTTTTTCATGGCGACTCCCTTCTGCTTTCGCTTGGCTTGATCCTGTGTGCTACGTCCCTTAGACGCAGGCCGGAACTGGAATATTCATGGCAAATGAAGATTTTTTCAAAAAATGAATTTCCGTTCGCGTTTCTGCTTGCGAGAATCGCCCTCGCTCGTCGTCGCGTTCTGCTTAAGCTCTGCCGGGACGCCCACCCGAGAATCGTTTCGCCACAATTCTCCGATTGACATTGAGTCGAATGATATGCGATACTCTTCCTCTCTTTTACCGAGTTGACGCATCCCAAACCACGAATCTAC
>CAZYRQ010000500.1:0-1958 GCA_964649455.1 uncultured Lentisphaerales bacterium | reverse complement strand
ACGGTATCGGGCTCTTCCTGGTGCTGCCGGCCTTCATCCGGCTGCTGGAGCGGCTGGCCACGCCGCCGGTGGCCGTCCTGCTGCGGCTCGACGCGCGCCTGTTGCGCCGGCGCAGCAGCCGTCACTACCCACGCACGGCCGGGATGATGCTCACACTGGCGGTGGGCCTGGGATCCTTCGCGGCCATCCACATCTGGGGCGGCTCGATGATGGCGCCCTTCGTGCCGAGCCGGGAGTTTCCCGACGTCATCGTCTCGCTGCTGCCCAACGGTGTCGCCGGCGACGCGGCCGCGCGCGTCGCGGCGCTGGACGGCGTGGCCGACGGGCGCTGCCTGGCCATCGAGGCCGCGCAGTTCAACCTGACGGACGACCTGCTGGCGCGGATCGCCGCCGTCGAGGGGCGGCCGCCGGCCTTCTCCAACGTGCTGCTCTTCGGCGTCGAGCCGCTGGCCGCCTTCGGGGGCGAACGGCCGCTGGCCGACTTCCGCTTCACCGCGGGCGACCGCCGGGAGGCCGCCCGCGCGCTGCAGGCGGGCGGCGCCTGCATCATCACGCGCATGTTCGCACGGTCGAGCGGTCTCGGCGTGGGCGACACGCTCACGCTCCAGCCGGTGCGCCGTGATCGGCGCGGCGCGGCGGCGCCCGACGCCACCGGGGCACCGCCTCCCGCCAGTTCGGCATTGCCCGTCGGAACGCCACCGTCGCCCGCGGCGTGGCGCATCGCCGGCGTCGTCGACCTGAACTGGCATCTGGTGACCTCGCGGGCGAACCTGCGCGGACGCCGCGGCATGCCGCCCGGCACGCAGGGGCCGGTCTTTGTCAGCGAGGCCGACGCGCGGCGCATGACCGGCAACGCCGACGTGACCACGCACCTCTGGGCCAACCTGAGCGAGGCGTACCGCGCCCTCGGCGCACTGCCCGCGGGCCAGCGGCTCGAGGCCGGGATCCGTCAAACGCTGGCGGTCGATGCGGCCAACACCATCCGGGTGCACCATCGCGACGAGATCGAGGACGGCACGATCGCGCACGGCAATCAGCTCATCGGCGACATGGCGCGCGCTCCCTTCTGGTCGCTGATCGTGCTGGCGACGGGGATGGTGACGCTGCTGGTCGCCGCGGTGCGCGCCTCTGCGCGCGAGCTGGCGGTGATGCGGATGGTGGGGATGACGCGCGGCCAGCTCGGCCGCCTGCTGCTGGGGGAGGCGCTCGTCACCGCGCTGGGTGGCGTCGTGCTGAGCCTGCTTTCCGGACTCTGCATCGGCTGGACCTTCACGGGCTGGACGCGGGCCTGGATGCCGTTCGGCGGTCTGCCGCTGACGCTGAGCATCCCGTGGCCGACGATCCTGCGCGGGGCGGGTTTCGCCCTGGGGCTCTGTCTGGCGATGTCGCTGCCGCCGATCGTCTGGCTCGTCGGCCGGAAGTCCGCGGAGCCTTGAGAGGCGGATGCGTATTCGGTTGGCCACAAGAGGCGCCGGAAGCGCATGATGCGCAAACAAGGACACCCGTGGAAAACAACTCTTCTATTGTGTTGTTCCGGCAGACCGTGTATATTGCTGACAACCTTCGGCATGGGGAGTGGCTCATGAAGCGACAGCTTGCAATGCGTGGAGCAGGAGTGCTTTCCGGTCTGGTTCTGCTGGCCGCAGGATGCGCCACCGTGGACGAGTCCTACTTTCTCGACACCCGCACCACCGCGAATGTTTTCGTCGCGCCCCAGTCGCGCGGCGCGGTGGATCCCATCAAGAAGATCGCCGTCATGCCGTTCAAGGCGGATTCCGAAATGGTCGGCAATGCGGCCTCCGACGTCTTCCTGACCGAGATCATGCGTACCGGTCGCTACGAACTGGTGGAGCGCACGCGCATGGCGCAGGTGCTGAGCGAATCCGAGCTGGCGCTGGCCGGGCTGTCGGCGGCCAAGGCCACGGAGATCGGCAGCATGCTCGGCGCCGAGGCGGTGG
>CAZYRQ010000499.1:0-1959 GCA_964649455.1 uncultured Lentisphaerales bacterium | reverse complement strand
CTCTGCAGCGCCACATCGGCCCCCGTGCCCATGGCGATGCCGACATCCGCCTCGCTGAGGGCCGGCGCATCGTTGATGCCGTCGCCCGCCATCGCCACACGACGACCGGCGGCGCGGAGCTGACGGATCCGCTCGGCCTTGCCAGCCGGCCCGACCTCCACCTCCACCTCGCCGATGCCGAGCTGCCGGGCCACCGCCGCCGCTGTGCGGCGATTGTCGCCGGTCAGCATAACCAACCGCAGACCCAGAGCCTGGATCTCGCGAACCGCTTCGGGTGCCCCCGCCTTAACGGGGTCGGCCACCGCCAGCAGACCGGCCGCCCGGCCGTCGACGGCCACATAGACCACGGTGCGTCCCGCCTCCAGCAGCGGACCGGCGGCGGTCTCCAGCGACTCCACGCCGGCGACACCCTCGCGCCGCAAGAAGTCCGGTGTACCGACGACGACATCCTGCTCCCCGACCTCGCCTGCCACCCCGCTGCCCGCTTCCGACCGGAAGTCCGATACCCCGGCCAGTTTAAGCTCCCGTTGACCGGCGGCCTCGAACAGCGCCCCGGCTAGCGGATGCTCACTGTGGCGCTCGAGCGAGGAGGCCAGTCGCAGCACCTCGGTCTCCGGCCAGTCGCCAACCCCCCGGCAGTCGGTCAGCACGGGGCGGCCCTCGGTCAGCGTGCCGGTCTTGTCGACGACCAGGGTGTCGACCTCCTCCAGCCGCTCCAGCGCCTCGGCGTGCTTCACGAGCACACCCGCCTGCGCGCCGCGCCCGACGCCGACCATGACCGCCATGGGCGTCGCGAGGCCCAGCGCGCAGGGGCAGGCGATGATCAGGACGGCCACGGCGTTGACGAATGCGTGCGTCAGCCGCGGCTCCGGCCCCAGCCAGAGCCACGCGGCCGCCGTCAGCAGTGCCACAGCCAGCACAGCGGGGACGAAGATCCCCGCGACCCGGTCGGCCAGCGACTGGATCGGGGCGCGGCTGCGCTGGGCTGCTGCCACCATGCCGACAATCTGGCCGAGCAGCGAATCGCGGCCGATCCGCTCGGCGCGCATGACGAAGCTGCCGCCGCCATTGAGGGTGCCGCCCGTCACGGCTGCGCCGATGCCCTTCTCGACCGGGAGCGGCTCGCCGGTGATCATCGATTCCTCTACCGAGGAAGCACCCTCCTCGACCCGGCCGTCGACCGGCACGCGCGCGCCGGGCACGACACGCAGCCGGTCGCCGATCCGGACTTCGGCCAGCGGAATGTCGCGGTCGCCGTCCGCGTCCAGCCGCCGAGCCATGGGCGGGGCGAGATCGAGCAGCGCCCGGATGGCGCCGCCGGTGCGGCTGCGGGCGCGATGCTCGAGATACTGGCCCAGCAGCACCAGGACCGTGATCATCGCGGCGGCCTCGAAATAGATGCCGACCCGGCCATGGTGCTGCAGGGTCTGCGGAAAGAGCGAAGGCCACAGCATGGCCAGCACGCTGAAGCCGTAGGCCGCCCCGACGCCGAGGGAGACGAGCGTGAACATGTTCAGGCTGCCGGCGCGCAGCGAGCGCCACGCGCGCACGAAGAAAGGCCAGGCGGCCCAGAGCACGACTGGAGTGGAGAGGCCACACTGGGCCCAGCGCGAGATCTCGCTGCCGGCGAGGGCGCGGAAGGCGGGCCATGGCGCCAGGTGGGCCATCGCGAGGACAAAGACCGGCAGGGTCAGGATGCCGGCGGACACCAGGCGCCGGAGCAGGGCCCGGCGTTCGCCGGCCTCGGCCTCGTCCGTGCCGACGGCGTGGGTTTCGGGTTCCAGCGGCATGCCGCACTTGATGCAGTCGCCGGGATGCGCCTGGCGTACCTCGGGATGCATGGGGCAGACATAGTCCGTACCGGCAGGGGCCGGAGCCGGGGGTTCGGGGGCCGCGGCGGCCGGTGCGGCGAGGAACTTCCGGCGGCAATGGTCGCAGCAGAAATAGTAGGTCTGCCCG
>CAZYRQ010000498.1:0-1967 GCA_964649455.1 uncultured Lentisphaerales bacterium | reverse complement strand
CACCCGCCGCGAGCTCGCCGCGGGCGCGCATCTCGTCGATGCGCGCCGCCGACCAATCGAGCAGCCGGCTGCTGGCCAGGCGCGCCTCCGCGACGCGCCCGGCCTCGCACAGGCAGATGATGTAGAGCGGATAGATCTGTCCGCCCTTCTTCTCGTCGGCCGCGAGCGCCTGTTCGAAGCACGGAATGGCCTTTTCGATATCGTGCCCGTGCTCGTAGTGGTACATCCCGAGATTGATGTTGGCCAGCACGTTGCGCTTCCCATCGACGGCCAGCGTGCGGGAAAAGAGCGTCAGGTCGTTCCGCCAGGTGCCCGCCTGCCGCCAGCTTGCGGCGGCGAGGGCCGCCAGGACCGCGAGCGCGGCCGCGGCCAGCGCGCACGCGGCCGGGCTGGACGGCCGCCGGTGGTTCGTCCACCACGCGGCCAGCAGCATCGAGAATCCCGCGGCGGGGAGGTAGGTGAAGCGGTCGGCATAGGCATGCACGCCGAAGTTGGAGAGTCCGAGCGTGGGGGCCACGGCGATTAGGAAGAAGGCCAGGCCGGCGAGGAGGAGTGTGGGGGTATGGGAGTGTGGGAGTGTGGGGGCAAGGTAGGACAGGCATTCCTGCCTGTCCTGGGGGGATGTGAAAGCGCGGCGTGCGCTCCACAGCAGCGCCACCGCGTACCCGGTGCAGAGCGCCAGTCCCTCCGCCCAGAAGCGGGGCGGGGCCGGCCAGCGGTGCTGGCACTGCACCGCGAGATCCGCGGGGAGGAGGGTTTTCCAGCAGTAGATGCCGAAGGCGGCGATGGCGTTCCACAGGCGGCCATATAACGGCACATGCGCCAGGGCCAGCGTCGCGCCGGCGATTTCCTGCGCGTGGGCGGCGAGGGCGCCGATGACGCAGGCGACGACGACCGGGAGGGTGTAGTCGCGCAGGCGCAGTCGGCCGGTCCTGCCGAATTCCACCAGCCCCGCCAGGAGGGGAAACGTCATGGCCGAGGGTTTCGACAGGCACGCCAGCGCAAAGCAGCCCAGGGCAGCGGCATGCCAGGTAGGACAGGCATTCCTGCCTGTCCAGTGTGGGGGTGTGGGGGTGTGGGAGTGGGTGGGAGTGGCGGTGATGGTGTGCCCGTCGAGCCGTTTGAGCCAGGCCAGCAGGGCCAGCAGTTCCCAGAACGTGAAGAGGACATCCTTGCGCGAAGCCACCCAGACGACCGGTTCCACCCGGAGGGGATGGAGCGACCAGAAGAGGGTGGCCGCCGCTAAAGCGGCGGCTTGGAATCCAGAATTCAGAATCCAGAATGCAGAATTTTTTTTGCGAGCCTCGGGCATTCTGAATTCTGAATTCTGAATTCTGGATTCGGGGCGCGATTCAACGGAGTTGAATAGCACCCCTAGGAGCAGAAAGAGGAGCACGGCGTTGAGCCCGTGCAGGCCGATGTTCACGGCGCGCATGGCGCCGGGGTCGGGGCCGCCCCGCAGCGAGCAATCGAGCATGTAGCTGATCCAGGTCAGGGGCATCCAGATGCCGTCGCCCATGTACGTCAGGGCCCAGGCAACATGCGACGGCGCGAGACCCCGCGCCACCTGCGGGTGGGATACGGCATAGTCGTAGTCGTCGAGATTGACGAATCCGTAGGGCAGCGTCCGCAGGAACGGCAGCAGGGAGACGACGAACACGAAGATCCCCGCCAGAAGGAGGTGGCGGCCGGTACTGCCGGTGGGTGGGGGTACCGCCTGCAAGGTGGGGCAGGCATTCCTGCCTGCCCGCGAACGACCCGCGCAGGCAGGAATGCCTGCGCCACCTTGGGCGGCCCCCCCGGCGCCGCCGCTCCCGCCGGCGGTTCCGGCGGTGCCGGCAGTTCCGGTAGGCGCTTTCATCGCACGGGGGGCGGGCGCGAGATGCGTCCGCCTTCAGGGGCGTCGAAGGCCGGCATGGGATTCCGCGAGAGGTAGGGCAGGAGCGAGTGGCGTTCGTCGGTCATCA
>CAZYRQ010000497.1:0-1969 GCA_964649455.1 uncultured Lentisphaerales bacterium | reverse complement strand
CGAAGCGCCGCAGCGTGTCGCACAGGAACCAGGCCAGCCAGACGCTTTCGCCGCGGCCGCCGCCGCCGACGCGGTTGAGGCCGTCGTTCCAGTCGCCGGCGCCGATCAGCGGCAGGCCGTTGGAGCCGAAGGCGAGGCTGATGCGTAGCGCGCGCAGGCAGTGCTCGTAGAGCGGGGCCGGGGCGGTCGTCTGCAGGTGCTGGTCGTAGCGGCTCTCCTCGCCCTCGGCCAGCGGACGTCCCTCGATGAAGGGCGCGGGCTCATCGAGCACGCCGGTGTCGCCTGTGGCCAGCACGTAGCGGGCGACGGCCTGGGGCAGCCAGAGGCGGTCGTCGGAGATGCGCGTGCGGACGCCGGCACCGGTTGGCGGGTGCCACCAGTGCTGGACATCGCCCTCGCGGAACTGGCGCCCGGCGCAGAGCATGATCTGTTCGCGCAGCAGGGCGGGATCGGCGTGGAGCAGGGCCATGGCATCCTGCAACTGGTCGCGGAAGCCGAAGGCGCCGCCCGACTGGTAGTAGCCGCTGCGGCCCCAGATGCGGGCGGAGAGGGCCTGGTAGAGCAGCCAGCCGTTGACCAGCGCGTTGAAGGCCGGCTCGCCGGGAAGATCGACCTGGAGCACGCCGAGAAGGCGGTTCCAGTGGTCCCAGACCGACTCGAGCGCGGCGCGGGCGCCGGCGGGGCCGCCGAACTGGCGGAAGAGCCGCCGGGCCTCGTCCACCGTGTCCGCGGCCCCCAGCGTGAAGACCACCTCGCGCGACTCGCCGGGGGCCAGTTCGCAGAAGGCCTGCAGCACGGCGGCCGGGTCGTAGCGCGCGCCCGTGCGGCCGGAGAGGCGCTCGCGTGCCAGGGCGGCGGGCGCCTCGGGCGTGCCGTTGCGGCCGAGGAACTCGGTGCGGTCGCCGCCGAGGACCAGTTCCGGCTCGCTGCACGAGGCGAAGACGATGCGGTCCGGGAAGATGCGGCTGTAGGGGTTGCGGGCGAGGAGCAGACCGCTCTGGCTGTCGGTCTCGGTGTGGATATGCATCAGGTTGTCGTGACGCCACTCGCCGAGGACCAGTTCGTGGAAGGCCGTCAGCGAGACCCGGCGCCGGTGTTCCGAGGTATTGGTCAGCTTGACGACCGCGCAGCGGATGGGGGCATCGAGCGCGGCATAGAGCCACAACTCGCTGGCGAGGCCGTCTTCGTCGTGCTCGAAGACGGTGTAGCCGAATCCGTGCCGGCAGACGCTGCCCGCCCGCCCGGGGGCCGGACGGGGCGTGAGCGACCAGTAGCGGCCCGTCGCCTCGTCGCGCAGGTAGAAGGCCTCGCCGGTGGGATCGCCGACCGGGTCGTTGTGCCAGGGGGTCAGGCGGTATTCGTGGGCGTTGTCGACCCAGGTGTAGAGGCTGCCGCTCTCGGAGACCACCATGCCGAGGCGCCGGCCGGCGATGACATTGACCCACGGGGCCGGCGTCGACACGCCCGGTTCGAGCAGGATGATGTATTCCCGTCCATCGCGCGTGAAGCCGCCCACGCCGTTCTCGAGGATGCGCGGACGCGGCGCCAGCGGTTCCGGCGCCTTGTCGGGCGCTTCCGCCTCGGGTACGAGCGGCGCCGGCGGGCGGCGCGGGCTGTAGCGGCGCTCGACCTGCTCGCGCAGGCTCTCGGCGCCGTCGGTCAGCACGACGCGGGCCACGCTCTGGAAGAGGACCTGGTCCTCCTCGGAGAGGTTCTCGATGCGCCGCAGGAAGATGCCGCCGGGCTTGTCGAGGCGGTCGGCGTCGGGGCTGGCGTTGATGGCCGCCAGGATGCGGTCGTTGAGCGTGGCGCGGTAGCCGGAGAAGTCCTCGTTGAGGATCACGAGATCGCTCTCCAGCCCCTTCAGGCGCCAGTAGGCGTGCGCCCGCAGCACGTCGGTGACGAGCTCCATGTGCCGGATGTCGCCGATGCGCAGGAGGATGATCGGCAGATCGCCGGAGATGCCGAA
>CAZYRQ010000496.1:0-1979 GCA_964649455.1 uncultured Lentisphaerales bacterium | reverse complement strand
CCCGCCCGCGGCCTCGACCACCTCGCGCCCGGCGACGTAGTGCGCCCAGTCGCGCCCCTTGACGAGCACGTCGGGCACCAACCGCTCGACGAGCCGCTCGGGCGTCTCCTCGTCGAAGAGCACGACGTAGTCCACGCAGCGCAGCGCCAGCAGCAGCGCCGCGCGCTCGTCCTCCGGCACGATCGGCCGCCGCGGCCCCTTGTTGCGCCGCACCGAGGCGTCGCTGTTGAGCCCGACCACCAGCACATCGCCCTGGCTGCGCGCGAACGCCAGGTACTGCACATGCCCGAGGTGGAGGATGTCGAAGCAGCCGTTGGTGAAGACCACCCGCCGCCCCGCCGCGCGCAGCCGCTCGCGCTCGTCGCGCATGGCGTCCCAGTCGAGCCGCTGTCCCGAAAAACTCATCGCCGCCACCCTTTTTGCTCAACATGCCGGCTGAATTCCGGTATGATTGACCTTTACTGTAACGCGTACGGCCCGCGGCCGTCCAGAGGGAATGCACGCATGACGTCGAAGCGAAGACCCGTGGCGCTGATCATCCGCGACGGATGGGGCCTCAACCCCCGCGCGGAGGGCAATGCCGTTTTCCTGGCCCGGACCCCCAACATCGACCGCTACCTGGCCCGCTACCCGTGGTCGCGCCTCGCCTGCAGCGGCGAGGCCGTCGGCCTGCCGGAAGGCTACCAGGGATCGAGCGAGGTCGGCCATCTGAACATGGGCGCCGGCCGCGTGGTCATCCAGGAACTCAAGCGCATCGACGACGGCCTCAGCAGCGGCGAGCTGTTCCAGGCCGCCAAGTGGCAGGGCCTGATCGCCAACTGGAAGCGCGCGGGCGGACGCCTCCACCTGCTCGGCCTGCTCCAGGACGAGGGCGTCCACGCCCACCAGGAGCACCTCTTCAAAATCATGCGCCGCGCCCGGAGCGAGCACCCGGCGGGCGAAATCGTCGTCCATCCGTTCCTCGACGGCCGCGACACCCCGCCCCGCAGCACGCTCGAGTACCTGGGACGCCTGGGCCTCGAGATGCGCGAGGTCGGCCGCTGCCGCATCGGCACCGTGATGGGCCGCTACTACGCCATGGACCGCTCGCGCCAGTATGCCCTGACGGACACCGCCTACGCCTGCCTCGTCGAGGCCCGGGGCCGGCCCGCCGCCGACGCCGAAAGCGCCGTCAAGGCCTCCTACGCGGCCGACCGCACGCCGGACGGCGCCGAGATGGCCGACGAGTACATCCCCTGCCACGTGATCGGCGGCTACGACGGCATCCGCGACGGCGATTGCGTCATGCACACCAACTACCGCCAGGACCGCGCCATCCAGCTCACCCAGGCCTTCGTCTGCGACGACTACGCCGGAAAACGCGCGCGCCGTCCGGCAATCACCTACCTCGGCTTCACCCGCTACTGGGACGAGTTCCAGGACTACCTGCTCGGCGCGATGGATGCCGGCGGCGGCATGGACCACCTGCTCGGCGAGGTCATCGCCGACGCGGGCCTGCGCCAGCTGCGCATCGCCGAGACCCAGAAGTTCCGGCACGTGACGAGCTTCTTCAACGGCAAGTCCACCGCCCCCTACCCCGGCGAGGACCAGGTGGACATCCCGAGCCGCTTCGACCCCGCGACCTTCGGGAGCCACCCCGAAATGGATGCCGAGGCCGTAACGGAGGCGCTGCTCCAGCGGCTGGAGGCGAACCCCTACGCCTTCCTCGCGGTCAACTTCGCCAACGGCGACATGGTGGGCCACACCGGCATCCTCGATGCCGCGCGCCGGGCCGTCGAGGTCGTCGACCGCTGCGTGGGACGCGTCGTCAAGCGTCTGCTCGCGCTCGACGCCCACATCCTGATCACGGCCGACCACGGCAACTCCGAGCAGATGGTCGACTACCAGACGGGCAACGTCAAGACCAGCCACACGCTCAACGATGTCGAATGCATCTACGTGGCGCGCGACAGCGCCGGCGTGCGGATGCGCCCGGCGGG
>CAZYRQ010000495.1:0-1980 GCA_964649455.1 uncultured Lentisphaerales bacterium | reverse complement strand
CGGAAACTGATCGTGCAGAACCAGCTCGATCACCTGCACGACGCCATCGAGACCGGCAACGAGGATGGTCTCCAGTCCTTCGACCAGGCCATCTACCAGCTCATCCGCCAGCATATCGTCACCGAGCGCATGGGCCTGGAGCATGCGACCAACGCCGAGAAGCTGCGGATGAACCTGGAGGGCATCTTCCTCGATGAAGCCCGGCGCATCCTCGCCACCAACCAGTCCTGAGCCCGGCGCGGCGCGAGGGTCTCCCGGCCGACTCGTCGTCATCGCCGGCCAGGCCCCGGAGCCAGATGAAATCTTTATCCGGCGCGACCTGGAGGGCTTGCGCCGCCACGGCTGGCAGGTGGAGGTCTTCGGACTCGATGCGCGCTTCGCACGCACCGTCCCGAGACCGCATCGCGGTGCGGATCGCGCCCGCCTCGCCGCCGCACTGCTGCGCCGTGCTTGGCGGCTCTCGCGCCGTCCCGCCCAGGCCCTTGCCCTCCTGCGCGCGCACCGCCTCGCCGTCCGACTCGCGGACGCGGCGACGGAGGCCGACCTGATACTCGCCGAGTTCGCCTGGCTCACCGCCGACCTGGCCGCCGTGGCCGCCGCCACAACCGGTACGCCGTGGGTCTGCGCCGTGCATGCCTGGGATCTCTTCACGCAGCCCCCCACCCTCTTGCACGCGCGCCTGGCGGATGCCGCGCACATCGTTGCCTGCTCGGCGGCGGCCGCGGCGTCGGTCGCCGCGTGCGGTATCAACCAGGCGCGCGCCACGCTGGTCCATCACGGCCTGCCGCTGGAGGGTTTCCCCTTCCGCCGAGCCCAGCCCGCTGCCGGGGCGCCGCTAGTCGCCGTCGGGCGGCTCGAGCCCAAGAAGGGCTTCGGCCTCCTGATCGCGGCGCTGGCGCGCCTGCGCGCGCCGGAGGCACCCGAACTGCATCTCGCCGGGGACGGCAGCCAGCGCGCCGCGCTGGAAGCGCTCGCCGCGCGCCTCGGCGTGCAGCCGCGCGTCCGCTTCCACGGCCGGCTGGCACCGGACGCGGTGCGGCAACTGATGGCCTCGGCCAGCCTGCTGGTGCTGCCGAGCCGCCGCATGCCGGATGGCGACCGCGACGGCATCGCCAACGTGCTGATCGAGGCCATGGCCCTCGGCGTGCCCGTCGTCACCACGACGGCCGGCGCGGCGCAGGAGATCATCGCAGACCGCCTGACTGGGCGCCTCGTGCCGCCCGACGACGTGCCGGCCCTTGCCGCCGCGCTGGACGAACTGCTGGGCGATGCGGAGCAGCGCGCGCGTCTGGCGCGGGCCGCCCGCGACACCGTCGAAACCTACTTCGACAGCCGGTCGACCAGCGCGGCGCTGTCGTCGCTGCTGGCCAGCCACGCCAGGGTGCGTCCGATCAGCTCTTCCCGCCAGACGGCGCCGTAGTAGCTGTGTCCGGCATGGGGAATGACATCGAGCACGAAGCCGATCCGATGGCGCCGGCAGAAGCGCTGGTAGGCGGCCGCAGCCGAATGCGCGTCGGGATCAGAACCGCCGTAGATGAAGCGGATGCGTCCCCGGTACCGGCCGAACGCCTCCAGCAGCCGATCCTCCGCGCGCGCCTCGTCGGCGGAACGGGTCTCGTGGCGCGCCAGCGCCTTGCCGACCATGCCGGTCTGCACCCGGCCCGCGAGCAGTTTCTTCCACGTCTCCCGCCGCCACAGCTTCTTCGCGTAGGCCCGCAGGGCGCCCAGTGTCTTGCGCAGGTTGGTGCGGGACGCGCGCAGGCTGCCCATCACCTCGGCCGACCAGAGCACGAGCCGTCCGATGTCGGGGTGGCGGGTCGCCGCGCCGATGGCGACCTTGCAGCCGGAACAGATGGCGATGAGCGTCAGAGGCGTGCCGGGCGGCAACTGCCCCTTGAGCCAGGCGACGGCGGCATCGGCATCGGCGATCATCGTGGCGATGCCCGCCGCGCCGACCTCGCCGTCGCTCTCGCCGCGGCC
>CAZYRQ010000494.1:0-1985 GCA_964649455.1 uncultured Lentisphaerales bacterium | reverse complement strand
CGGCTGACCCAGTTGCCGTTCTCGGCGCGGACGTCGCGGTCCGTCCCCAGAATCTTATCGAGTGTGCGTACAATCATGATCTGTCGTGTCCTTTCCCGGCTTACGCCGCGGGGTTTGAGGCTTCAGCGGCGGCCTCGCCGATGGCCGCCTCGATGATGTCCAGGCCCTCGCGCAGCACCGCTTCGTCCATCGTCAGCGACGGCAGAAACTTGACCACGTTGTCCTCGGCGCCGGCCAGTTCGATGACCAGCCCCTTCTCGAAGGCCTTGCGGCTGATGGCCGCGGCCAAGTCCGGGGTCGCCTTGAAATCGAGGCCCCAGACCATGCCCACGCCACGTAGCTCGATCTTCAGAGCGGGGAACTTGGCCGCGATGGCCTGGAGACGCGCCTGCATGCTCGCCCCCTTGCGGCGGACCTCGAGGGCCAGCTTGTCGTCGCGCCAGTAGGTCTTGAGCGCCGTCGCCGCCGCCACGAACGCCAGGTTGTTGCCGCGGAAGGTGCCGGTGTGCTCGCCCGGCTTCCACTGGTCGAGATCGGGGCGCATCAGCAGCAGCGCCATGGGCAGCCCGCCGCCGATCGACTTCGAGACCGTCACCATGTCGGGCACGATCCCCGCCCGCTCGAAGCTGAAGAAGGTCCCGGTCCGTCCGTTGCCCATCTGGATGTCGTCGACGATCAGCAGGATGTCGAATTCGCGGCAGAGCTTCTCGATTCCCTGCAGCCACTGCGCGCTGGCCACGTTGATGCCGCCCTCGCCCTGCACCGTCTCGAGGATGATCGCGGCCGGCAGGTCGACGCCGCTCGACTTGTCGGCGATGAACTTGCGCAGGTACGGAACCGTGTCGACCTCCGGGCCGAAATAGCCGTCATACGGCAGATTGTCGGCGTTGTCGCGGGCGCCGTAGTGCTCGTCGCGGTAGAAGTCGTTGCCCGTGACGGCCAGCGCCCCCATGGTCAGGCCGTGGTATCCGTTCGTGAAGGCGATCACGTTCGAGCGCTTCTTGACGCGCCGGGCCAGCTTGAGGGCCGTCTCGACGGCGTTGGTGCCGGTCGGCCCGGTGAACTGAACCTTGTACTTCAGTTTCCGGGGACGCAGAATCAGATCGTCGAACGTCGTCAGGAACTCGCGCTTGGCCACGGTGGCCGTGTCGAGCCCATGCACGACGCCCTTGCGCTGCAGATAGGCGATCATCGCCGCGGTGATCGCCGGGTTGTTGTGGCCGTAGTTCAACGTGCCGGCCCCGGCGAAGAAGTCGATGTAGCGCCGTCCGTCCTCGCCGAAGAGAAAGGGGCCCTCCGCCACGTCGAAGACGGCCGGAAACGAGCGGATATAGCCGCGCACCTTGGATTCCAGCAATTCAAAGATTTCCATCGCGAGTTCCTTCGTGGGTTGCGGAGGCGAGTGTGGGGAGCGGAAACGGGCCGATGCGCAGCAGAACCTCCGCTTCATGCTGCGCCTCCGGTCCGAAGTGATTCGGGTCCAGAAAGGGAAGTTGCCGCACGGCGCAGTGGCGCGTTTCAGCCAGCCGCTCGAAGCAGCGCCGCGAGGCGTGATTGGTCGGTCCGACGGTCGTCTCCAGGAAACGCACCTCCCGGCAGGCCGGCCGATCCAGCAGGGTATCGAGCATCCGCCCCGCCAGCCCCCGGCCGCGCTGATCCCCGCGGACGGCGACCTGCCAGACAAAGAGGGTGCCGGGGGCGTCGGGGCGCCGATAGGCCGTGACGCAGCCTGCCAGGCTTCCGTCCCGCTCCGCCACCACGCAGGTTTCACGGAAATGCCGGGCCAACAGGAAGTAGCAGTAGGACGAATTGAGATCGAGGGGGGGCGAGCGCCGGATCAGCTCGTGCAGCGCCTGCCCCTCATCGGGCCCAGGCTCGCGCAGAAGCACGTGATCGTGAAGATGCGGTGACTGAGTCACGCGATGTTCCTTTCGCTTGGCGGGTGCTTGCCACCCGCGAAAACAAGACGACGACACCCCCGAAGC
>CAZYRQ010000493.1:0-1988 GCA_964649455.1 uncultured Lentisphaerales bacterium | reverse complement strand
GTGATCGACCGCATCGTCGGCTACACCGTCAGCCCGCTGCTGTGGCGGCGCATCAAGCGCGGCCTGAGCGCCGGACGCGTGCAGTCGGTGGCCCTGCGGCTGGTCTGCGAGCGCGAACGCCTGATCCAGAGCTTTGTCCCGGTCACCTACTGGGTGCTCGGCGCGCTGCTCCGCCAGCCGGGCCCAGCGGCCGAGCCGTTCACCGTCAAGCTGGTGCGCATCGACGGCGAGAAGCCCGGCATCGGCACGGAGGAGGCGGCCGCCGCCGCGCTGGCCGACCTCGAGGGGCGCGCCCTGCGGGTGCAGTCGACGGCGATCCGCGTCGTCACGCGCCGGCCGCTGCCGCCCTTCATCACCAGCACGCTACAGCAGGCCGCCTCGAGCGTGCTCGGCTATTCTCCCAGCCGCACGATGAGCCTCGCGCAGAAGCTCTACGAAGGCATCGACCTCGGGCAGGGCAACACCGTCGGCCTGATCACCTACATGCGCACCGACGCGCCGACGGTCTCGCGCGACGCGCAGGAGGCCACGCGCGCCTTCATCCGCGAACAGTACGGCGACGCCTACTGCCCTGAGACGCCCAACCTCTACAAAAGCCGGGCCAACGCGCAGGAGGCCCACGAGGCCGTGCGGCCGACGGATGTGAGCCGCATCCCAGCGGATCTCGCCGCCCGGCTCTCGCCGACGGAGCTGCGACTCTACGACCTGATCTGGCGACGCTTCGTGGCCAGCCAGATGACGGCGGCGCGCATGAACCAGCGCACGGTGCTGATCGACTCCGAGCCGCCGCCCGCGCAGCGGCACCACTACCAGTTCAGCGCCACCGCGACCGAGGTGGCCTTCCCCGGCTTCCTGCGCGTGATGGAACTCGACATCCGCAGGAGCCTGGCCTTGGCGAACGGCAAGGACGACGAGGACGAGGAGGAAGGCGACGAAGTCGAGCGCCTGCCGGAACTGAAGCAGGGCGAGACCGTCGAGCTGGTCAAGTGGCTCAGCGACCGCAAGGAGACCAAGCCGCCCTCCCGCTACTCCGAGGCCGCGCTGATCCGCGCGCTGGAGGCCGATGGCGTCGGGCGCCCCTCCACCTACGCCGCGATCCTCGAGACGCTCTCGCAGCGCGACTACGTCACCCGCGAGAAGCGCACGCTGGCGCCGACGCCGCTCGGGTTCCAGGTCTGCGACCTGCTGGTCGACAAGCTCAACACGCTCTTCGACGTCGGCTTCACCGCCCGGATGGAGCAGCAGCTCGACGAGGTCGAGGAGGGGCAGGTGGACTGGCGCCGCCTGATGGCGGACTTCTACCAGCAGTTCTCCGGCTGGATGGAGAGCGCCCGCGAGCCGCCCGCCGACCGCGACAAGGTCGCGGCGGTGCTCGCCGAGTTCGCGCAGGTGAAGGAATGGGCCCCCGCGCTGAAGCGCGGACGGCGGATCTACGACGACGCCAAGTTCGTCGAGTCGGTCGGCGAGCAGCTCGCCGCGGGCGGCCGGCCGGTGACGGAACGTCAGCTCGACACGGTCGTCAAGATGGCCCTGCGCTACCAGGAGCAGATTCCCGGGGTCAGCGAGCGGCTGATCGCCCTCGGCTTCAAGGATCTGGCGGCCTCTGAAGCCGCGCTGCCCCCGCGCCCCGAGACCGGCGAGAAGTTCGATATCCTGCGATCCATGGATCTCTCCGAGTCACAGCACCGCTTCATCGCCTCGCTGGAGCAGCAGGTGAAGACCGGCCGTCGGCTGAGCGAGGCGCAGGTCGGCGCGCTCGACCGGATGCTCATCGCCAACGCCCGCCGCATACCGGACTTCGAGCGCCTCTGCGAACGCCTGGGGATCACCGTGTTGCCCGAGGCCCTGGCTCCGGACCACGAGAGCCCGCTGCTGCTCGAGGCACTGAACGAGATCCGGGAGTGGCGCGAGCCGACCAAGCGCGGCAAGCGCGTCTTCGACGACCAGGCCTTCGTCAAGAGCGTCTCGGACCAGTTCGCGCGCAAGGG
>CAZYRQ010000492.1:0-1990 GCA_964649455.1 uncultured Lentisphaerales bacterium | reverse complement strand
CCCGAGGGGCCGCCGAAAGTAGAGATCGGCGCCCCATCGGCAATCAGGCTGCCGGCCAGCCAAACGGGGCCGGCGGCGTGCACCCGCACCAGGCCGCCACCGCGCCGGTAGTTGTTGGCCTCAAGGTAGTTGCCGTTGCACGATCCGGGATAGACGGGCGCCGCCGTAAACCCGTACGGCTGTCCGAAGGTGCTCTGCACATAATTGCAGCCGCCCCGGCCGCCGTATCCCCCACCGCAGTTGAAGTCGAATCCCCGCCCCGGTGCGAGCGTCTCGGGATCTCGATCCTTGAGGCCGTCGAACCCCCGCGCGGTGGCGTCGAAACCGCCCCCGGCCGCGACGGAGAGTCGGTAGACATCGAATCGCGGGGAACCGCCCGTGTAGCGGTCGCTGGCGGGATAGATCCAGCAGTTGGATTGCACCAACAGCTCGCCGCCCACGCGTACCGAGGCGCTGCCCGTGAACCAGTTGAACAACTGGTTGGTCGGGCCGGCGTAGATGGCCAGCGAGGACGTATCCCGCAGCCGCAGATCGCCACCGACCGCCAGCGCGGTTGCATACGTCTGATCGGTGCCACCCGCGCCGAGCTGGGCGCTCTGCGCCAGCTCCAGGTCATTGTGGACGACCAGGCGTCCTTCGTCGAAATGGACGCCTGTCAGCGGCAGTTGGCTGGCCGACTCGGTACGGCTGGCGCGGTTGGGTACCGTCGTCCGGCCGGCGACGCGCAGGATGGCCGCATTGCTGATGGCCAGCGAGCCGCATTCCGCATAATTCGTCGTCCAGCAGTAGCCGGCGTCGATGACGACATGATCGTGACGCCCAGGCAGATTCCCTACGGGCAGCCAGTTCGCCGGCTCGTGCCAAGCGCCGGGCGCCGCCGTGCCGCCGTTCCAGACGCGCGTCGCCGGGGGTTCGGCCATACGGAAGAGCGCGTGCACACTCCGTGGTATATCGGTCGTGATTTGAAGCGGGTTGTTGGTGGCTACCCCCACCGGCACGTCGCCGAGCCAGTAGAGGAACTCGCAGCCGTTGTCGGGCACCGCCGTGACCGACGTGCTCGCCGCGCCGGGCGCCAGCCATTCCGAGAAGTCGCCCGCGACCTCGCCGCGCCGGACAACGCCGTGCAGGCCAGCCGAGGCGTCGAAGCGCACTTCGGGTTCGGCCCAGAGCCAGGTGAGCGTCAGGTTCTCGTTGACTTGGAAGGCCACCCAATTGGTCGTGCCGGCGTCCACCTGACCATCCAGATTTGCAAGCGTGTAGCCCTGGCAGTGATAGCGTAGGCGATGGTCGGCCGATGCTAGCGTACTGACAGCCGTCACACTGTTAGTCACCCACGTGCCATGCGCGACGCTGTGCGAGCCGTAGTCGGGGCTCGGTACACCGTTCCAAAGGGGGTGACCAGCGACCGTGAGGATCTTGTCGGCTGTGGCACTGAGCACAAGCGTAGCACTACCCGACTCGCCATAGGTATAGACTCCGCCCGATAGTGGCCCTCTGCCGCCGGTGACATCCACGGCCAGTTGGGTCAAATCCTCGTAAGTCAAAGTTGAAGGTGTCTCGCCGGCGTTGAGCGCCTCAAGTTCGGCGGGGGCGAGATTGACACTGATCGAAATCCGTCCGCCTCCGCCGGTAGACGAGTAGTTGCTGGAGCCTCCCTGGGCGCTGACAGCGGCCTCGAGGCCGTAGGTGATCGTCTGGCAGGTGAGCCAGATGCCGCCGCCGGAGGATCCGCCCATGTACGACTGGGCACCCGCATCGGCCTTCAAGCTGCCGTTCAGAACCACTCCGCGTGCCAAAATGCGCACGGCGCCGCCGCCGCGGCGATAGTTGTTCATCAAGTTGTTATAGATGCCATTGGGCGAACCCGGATAGAAGGGGGCAAAGGGGAATCCATAAGCCAGACCGCGCCCACGGAAGACGCTGACGCTTCCGCCATTGCCGCCGTGTCCCGCGCCGATGCGGTATTCCATGCCCCAGCCAGGCGCCGGCG
>CAZYRQ010000491.1:0-1993 GCA_964649455.1 uncultured Lentisphaerales bacterium | reverse complement strand
CGATGCCCACGGGCATGTAGGAAGTGGCGATCCAGACCTCGCTGGTGCGGGCCACGCCGGCCAGCCAACCGGCCAATTCGGGCCATTGCGCGCGGGTGGTCTCGCCCAACCCCAGGACACGTGTCTGCGGGTTGCCGGCATACGGCGCACTGTGGGGAAAATAGTCGAAGACCACGAGCCGTTCAGGGCCGAGCGATTGCGCCACGCGCGTCGTCCAGGCCGTGGCGCCCGCCTCGTTCACCTGGAGGAAGGCCGCGGGCCACCGCGCGAGGTTGGCCGTTCCCGCCAGCAGCAACAGGGCGGCCGCCCCCGCGCGCATCCCGGCGGTGCGGAGACGGGCGCAGGCGTCAGCCAGCGGAGCGGCCAGCAGGGCGATCAGCGGCAGAAACACCGGCAGGAAGCGGCGCAGGCTCCAGATGCCGGCCGGCACCTCGATCCCCTTAAGGTAGAGAAAGACGAGGGATAACCACGCAAACGCCGCCAGCAGGATCCGCTCGCGCGCGGGGCGGCCCTCCCGCAGAACTGCGGCCCCGCCGCCAAGCAGCAGCAGGGCTCCGGGCACACGGATTCCGGTCCAGATGGCATGCGCCCCTTCGCGCAGCGTCGCGCCCGGGGAACCGGGCAGGCAGGCGATCAGCAGCAGCGGGGCGAGCGACACTGCCGCCCATCCCCAGGGCCGCAGGCGCGCATCCAGCCGCCGCAGGCGGGCGCGCGCCGCCGAATGGAAGCCCAACGCCAGCGCGCCGCCGGCCAGGATCGTCAGCAGGAGCAGCGACGCCGCCAGCAGCGCGTGCTCCCGCGTGGCGCCAAGCAGCGCGACCAATCGGTCGAGACGTGTCCAGTCGCCATAAGGATGGCAGATCGTGCGCGTCATCCACCAGAAGGGCAGCAACCCCAACAGGCATCCGCCGGCAAGGAGGACGGACTCGCGCACGCGCGGCCGTTCGAGCATCAAAACGCCCGCCAGCGGCAGGGCCACCAGCAGCAGGGTGGGATGCAGCGCGGCGGAGAATCCCAGCGCGAATCCCGCCACGAACTGCGGCACGGCACGGTCAAGGGGGCGGATGGCCACGGCCGCGATGAGGCCTCCCAGGATGAGGCTGCCCGATCCGTCCGGATAGAAGCCGCGCGCGAACCAGAGCGGCCAGGGCGTTGCCAGCACCAGCGCCACCACTGCGGCCAGCCCCCACCCGCCACCTGCGACTGCGCCGGCCAGCAGAAGCAGCCACCATGCCAGCGAGGCCAGGAGGGGCGGCAGGAGATCGGGCGCCAGCCACGGGAGGCCCGCAGCCGCCAGGGGAAGGCTCGGCATGAAGAAGGGCCGCGTTGCGCGGCCGTCCGGCGCGTCGAGCTGGAAGGCCAGATCGCGCGTCGGGCGCGTCTGGGAACCGGAACGGTAGAGCACCGCGCGGCGCAGCGCCGGCGGCAGCGCCGGCAGCACGGGATCGGGATCGAAGAAGCCCCGTCGGCCGCCGAAGGCCCGGGCCATCTTCCGGTAGGCCATGTTGTCGAGCCCGGTGAAGCAGTCGTCGTGGCTGTGCGTCAGCAGCCATCCGGATCCGGCCAGGGCCAGCAGCGCCAGCGCCGCCCGGCACCAGCCGCCGATCCGGCGGGGAACCGGGGCGGAGGCGCGTAAGCGGGACGCCCGCAGGGCCAATAGGCCCAACGGCACGACCACGGCCAGCGCGCATCCAGACTGCCAGAGACTCATCATACGTTTGTTCCTAAGCAGCGACCAAGAAATGATGCCGGTTTCTCAACCGTTTGTCATCGTTATATCACTATTTGAGTAGATAGACGCCCAACGTTATTGAGCGTATTTCGGCACTAAATATACCGCTGGAAGGGGCGGGAGAAGATGAGGGCGGAGCGGAGGTTGGGGATTTCGGCGCGGATCGAGGGGGCCAGGGCGTGGTAGTCCTTGAGATACAAGTTGATGGCCTGGAGAACGTCTTCGCCCATTTCGGCGCTGGTGAAGAGCTCGGGGGTGGCG
>CAZYRQ010000490.1:0-1999 GCA_964649455.1 uncultured Lentisphaerales bacterium | reverse complement strand
GCTGCGGCAAGTCGACGGTGCTCTCGCTCCTGATGCGCTTCTACGACGTGACGGAAGGCGCCATCCGCATCGACGGCCTCGACCTCCGCGACTTCGACCTCCGGTCGCTGCGGCGCCACTTCGGCATCGTGCTGCAGGACTCACTGCTCTTCTCGGTGAGTGTGGCCGACAACATCCGCTACGCGCGCCCCTCCGCCTCGCGCCGCCAGGTTGAGTTCGCCGCCAAGATCGCCGAGATCCACACGGAAATCCAGGCCCTGCCGCAGGGCTACGACTCCATCGTCGGCGAGCGCGAGGTCCAGCTCTCCGTCGGGCAGAAGCAGCGCCTGGCGATCGCGCGCGCGATCTTGGCCGACCCCGCCATCCTGATCATGGACGAGGCCACCAGTTCGCTCGACACCAACTCGGAGCAGGCGATCCAGGTCGCCATGAACCGCTTCCTGCTCGGGCGCACCTCCTTCATCGTGGCGCACCGCCTGAGCACGATCCGCAACGCGTCGAAGATCGTCCTCCTCGACGGCGGCCGGATCGTCGAGTGCGGCAACCACGACACGCTGATGGCCCTGCCCGGCGGGCGCTACCGCACGCTCTACGAAACCCATGCCGGCGCCGGCATCATCGCGGACGAGGGCTGACATGGCGAAACGCCCGCGCTACCTCTACCGCCAGATGCCCTACCGGCCGCCGCGCGTCGTGCATGACTCGCGGGGCGGCGTCGGCCTGATCGTCCGCTTCGCGCGCCGCTACATCTGGCCGCACCGCTGGCCGGTCCTGCTCTGCGTGCTGCTGATGAGCCTCAACACCTGCGCGGTCTACCTGCAGAGCTACTACGTGCGCGTGGCCGTCGACGAGGTGCTGATGGTCGGCGCCGAGGCGTCCGACGAGGGGCGCCACGCCGAGCGCGCGCTCATCGCGCGCGAGCGGGCGCAGCCCGCGCCGCCGCGCGACCGGCAGGGCGACGTCTCCGAGGATGTGCGCTTCGCCGGCGACCGCCGCCCCCCCTGGGCCGGCCGGCGGCTCCTGGTGCTGTTCTTCGTCTACCTGGGAACGGTGCTCTTCTTCAACTTCGCCAACCGGGCCGTGCAGCGTCTGCAGTCGCGCGTGGCCCAGCAGATCACCGGGCGTCTGCGCGAGGAGATGCACGACAAGATCGTCAGCCTCTCGATGTCCTACCACCTCTCCAACACGCCCGGCCGCCTGATGTCGCGCATTTTGGCGGACGTGGGCGTCGTGCAGTCGCACCTGATGGAGCTCATCGTCAACGCCAGCAGCCAGATCGTCATGCTCCTGGTTGGCCTGGTGATCCTCTTCACGCTCAACGCGACGATGGCCGCTGTGGTGGTCGTCGCCATGATCCCCTACGCGTTCCTGGCCGCCGGCGTGCGAAAGAAGATCCGGGCGGTCAACGTGGAGCTGCGCCACACCAATTCCTGCCTCTGGGGCCTCGTCTCGCAGAAGCTCGACGCCATCCGCGCGATCGTGGCCTACAGCCGGGAACGCATGGAGCAGCTCTATTTCCACAGTCTCTCGGCCTGCCTGCTCCGCGACACCATCCGCCAGCAGCACCTGAGCGCGGCCATGAGCCGCGCGGCCGACGTGATCTCGCTCATCGCCACGCGCGGCATCCTGCTCTACGGCACCGTGCTCGTGCTGGGAGGGAGCATGAGCCTGGGCACGATGCTCTACGTGCACGGCGCGGCCTGCAGCCTCTTCATGCCCGTCGTGGTGCTGACGCAGATGACCGTGCAGGTCTCGGTGCTGCTGGTCGTGCTGCAGCGCCTGGCCTACACGCTCGACGCGCGCCAGGAGGTGGCCGAGGATCCACGGGCCGTCGATTTCCCCGCGCCGCTGCATACGGGCATCTCGCTGCGCAACGTGACCTTCTCCTGGAACTCGGAGAAGGCCCCCGTCATCGACAACATCAGCCTCGACATCCCGGTCGGAAGCTGGCTCTGCATCATGGGCGCCAGCGGCTGCGGCAAGACCACCCTGCTGCAGC
>CAZYRQ010000489.1:0-2002 GCA_964649455.1 uncultured Lentisphaerales bacterium | reverse complement strand
GCCGACAGCTATGCCCCCGAGGCCGCCTGGCCGGAGTGGCTCCGGCAATTGCCGCGTCCCTGCGGTCTCTTCTGCACGAGCGATTACCTGGCGCGGCGTCTCCTGGCGCGCCTTGTCGCGCTGGGAGCGGCGGTGCCGGATGTGTTTGGCGTGGTCGGTGTCGGCAACGCCACGCTCGACAACCTGCTGGCCGAGGCGCCGCTGACCTCGATCCAACTCGACGGACTCCGCATCGGCGAGCGCGCGGCGCGACTGCTGGCCGGGCGACTGGTGGAACCCGGCCGGAAACCCACGGTGGAACGGATCGCGCCGGCACAGCTCGTGCCGCGCGCCTCGTCGGCCCGGCAGGCCGGCGCCGACCCGCTCGTCGCCCGCGCCATCGCCCGCCAGTCGCTCGCGCAGCCGCTGACGGGCGACCGGCTGGCGGCGCTCTGCGGCGCCTCGCGCCGGACACTGGAACTGCGCTTCCGGCAGACGATGGGCTGCGGCCCGGCCACCGCCCTGCGCCGGCGGCGGCTGGCGCATGCGGCCCTACTGCTGCGCGAGACGCCGCTGACGCTGGCGGCGATCGCCGAAGCCACGGGCTACGCCGAGAGCGCGGCCTTCTCCGCCGCCTTCCGCAAGGCCTACGGTCTGCCGCCGGGCGCCTGGCGCCGGCAGGCTCAGACGATCAGCATGCAGTCGCCGTAGCTGAAGAAGCGGTAGCGGGCCGCGACCGCCTCGCGGTACGCCGCGAGGATCCGCTCCCGCCCCGCCAGCGCCGCCACCATCATCAGCAGCGTCGAGCGCGGCAGGTGGAAGTTGGTGAGCATCAGGTCCGTGAAGCGGAAGGCATACGGCTCATGAATGAAGAGCCGGCTGCGCCCGGAACCCGCCACCGCCTCGCCGCCGTGTTCCGCGGCCATCGTCTCCAGCGTCCGCACCGAGGTGCTGCCGACGGCCAGGATCCGTCCGCCGCGGCGGCGGCAGTCGCGGATCGCCGCAGCAGTCGCCTCCGGAACACGGTAGCGCTCGGCATGCATGACGTGGTCCTCGATGCGTTCGGCCTGCACCGGACGAAAGGTGCCGAGGCCGACATGCAGCGTGACGGAGGCGATACCGACCCCCTGGCCGCGCAGGGTGTCGAGCACGGCGGGAGTGAAGTGCAGTCCGGCCGTGGGCGCGGCTACGGCACCGGTCTCGCGCGCGTAGACCGTCTGATAGCGCGCCAGATCCTCGGCCCGTTGCGCCGCCTCTGGATCTTCCGGCCGCGCGATGTAGGGCGGCAAAGGCGTCCGGCCGTGCTGTTCGAGCAGACCCCAGAGCGGTGCCCGGCCGGAGAGCCGCACCTGCACCGTGCCCTCGCCCGCACCGGGGCCTTCGATCTCGGCCTCGATCACGCCCTCGCCCACGGTGGCCCGCAGCCCGGGGCGCTGGCGCCGTCCACTGCCGCAGAGCGCCTCCCACCGCATCGTGCAGGCTTCGGTTCCATCCAGCACGCCGGGGGGCGGAGCGAGCGGTTCCAGCAGCAGGAACTCGACCTTGCCGCCGGTATCGGCCCACCGTCCCTGAAGACGCGCGGGAAAGACGCGGGTGTCGTTGACGACCACCAGATCTCCCGCGCGCAGAGAGGCTGGCAGATCGGCGAAACGGCCATGCCGCAGGGAGCCGTCGCGGCGGTCAAGCACCAGCATCCGCGCGGACGCGCGTTCGGCCGGCGGCTGCTGCGCGATCAGTTCGGGCGGCAGAAGGTAGTCGTAGTCAGCAGTCAACATGGGCTAGTGCGCGTCGAGCCAGGTGCGTCCGCTGCCGAGCTCGACCTCCAGCGGCACGCCGAGGTCGAGCGCGCCGACCATTGCCTCGCGGACGAGCGTGCGCAGCGCGGACTCCTCGGCACGCGGCACGTCGAAGAGCAGCTCGTCATGGATCTGCAGCACGAGTCGCGACTTCAGTCCGGCCGCCTTCAGATCGCGCGCGACGCGCACCATCGCCAGCTTGATCAGGTCGGCCGCGCTGCCCTGCA
>CAZYRQ010000488.1:0-2004 GCA_964649455.1 uncultured Lentisphaerales bacterium | reverse complement strand
TGGCGCAGGCCTCACACGCCGCCGGGGACGACGCCGCGGCACTCGAGTACTTGAAGCTCGCCCGCACCAAATGCTCGAACCGCTACGAGCAACCGCATCTTGACTTCGAAATCACGGCGTTGGAGTCCAAACCATGAAGTTTTTTCTGCTCGCGGCCCTCGCGGCCCTGTCAATTGGCGCCCGGGCGTCGTCGGTCGAGGTGCTGACGCCGGAGGCGCCCGGAACTTTCGTTTTCGTCAAGCATGCGACAGCGGCGGAACTGGCGTCGCTTGCGGCATCCGGCAAGGCGGTGCTGGCGGAGTCGGGAGAGCCGGTCGACGACGCGGTCGCCTTCACGAATTTCGCCCGTTTCGCCAGCGCGGTCGCGTTCGAACGGCTGCCACGGCTCAACCTGCTGCATAGCTGGAAGGGACTGGGCGTCAAGGTTCTCAAGACGGTGAGGTACCGCGCCGAGGGCACGGCGGAGCACTTCCGCCGCGAGGCGGGATTCACGGCCTTCCAGGACGGAGCGGACGGGCTCTGGCTCCCGAACGCCGCCGCAATGCCGGCGGCCTTCCGCGCGGCACTGGACGAGGCGCGCGAGGACTGGCGCATCCTCCTCTATCTGCGCAGACTCCGGGACCAGGCTGCGGCAAGCGCCGACGGGATCGTCCGAACCGACGCGAACCGCGTGACCTACTGGTTCGGCTACATGCCGGCGGAATGGGAGAACCTCGACTGCCTGCGACTGGAATGCGTGGCGTGGGCGAAACGGATGGAACAGGTGCTGGGGCTCCCCGCGGCGAAACTGCCGGTGACCTATCCGGATCCACCGGCAACCGAGTCCATCCGCTTCGAGCCGTTCACCGACCTGGGGGTTCAGCCACAAGAGGTGGTGTTGAAGGGAACCGACGGCCGGAGCATCCTCCTCGGTGACGGACTGGAATTCCGGGCGGACTACGTTGGCTTCTCGCTGGCTTACTCGACCACCAATGGACCCGAGCTCGCCAAATGGTCCGTACCCGGCGGCACGCTCGACTTCCGGTTCTACCTGCCCGGCGAGCAGCCCGGCGAATGGCTGCCCTACCGCTTTCACTGCGACCTGGAGAAGGCCTGGACGGAACCGCGCGCCCCGGCCGTCGGACGCGGCGGCTGGCTCTTCGGTACCGACGAGCGCTTCAAGCCCTATTCGATTGCGTACGGGGTGCCGACCATCCGCATCCAGCCGTGGCCGCGGCTCCGGTCGTACTGCCCCGGCTATCCCGATATGCGCCCGTCGCTGGCAGTCGTCCCCAACCCGGGCGGCGGATGGCGCGCGGTGGTGTCCGTCAACTGGTTGTCGCTCTACGGACACTGGCCGATGCAGGAGGCGGGAATCCGCGATGTCTGGTGCGTCGGCTTCGACCGTTCGCCCGACACCGGCCGGCCCGCCGCCTTCCGGCTCGTGTGGCCCAAGGGCAGCGCCGCCGAGTTCAGGAAGTTCGCCGCGCGCATCAACACCGGCAACCTTTCCAGCATCTACAAGACCGAGCTGAACCGCACCATCGAGGTGTGGATGACCGCGTTCCGCGAGCGCTACTATCCGTTCACGAAAACGGCGAACCCGTGCTACAACCGCTACGACCTCGACTCGGACGAGATGTTCCGCGCGCGGCTCGTCCAGCCGCTCGTGGACGCCAACGACAACGCCTGGCAGATCCTCTGGACCGACAAGGAACACAAGCCCAAGCTCGACATGCAGCCGGAAGCGGTTAAGCTGGAAATCTGGAAGATGCTGGGGCGCATGCTCTATCTCTCGCACGACGTCGGACGCCTGCGGCGCGATTACCTGGCGGGCCGCTTTGCCGGCCAGGTGCCGCCGGAGCCCGAGAAGAAGGTGGATCACCGGCGTCAGACACCCGTTGGTCCGGATCTCGATGATGGCGGCGTCGACATCCAGCTTGACGACATGGAGTTCTGACATGAATTCGCTTTCACTCCTGCTGAGCGCGGCGCTTTCGGTCTGGTGGGTCGACCCCTACGGCG
>CAZYRQ010000487.1:0-2004 GCA_964649455.1 uncultured Lentisphaerales bacterium | reverse complement strand
TGCGGCAGACGGAGCTCGACACCGCGCGGCGGCGCCTCGGTATCGCGCGCGCCGATCTGCTCGTGACACTCGGTCTCGCGCCGATCCCGGCTGCGGACACGGATCAACCCCTGCGTCTCTCGGGCGACACCGGCGAACCGTGGCGCCCCGCAGGCTCTACCGACGACCTGGTTCTCAAGGCCCTCGAGGGGCATCCCCTGCTCTCGATCGCCGACCGTCGCGTGGTCATGCAGGAGCATGCCGTGCGCCGGGCCTTCACCGCCTTCCTGCCGGTACTCAATCTCACCGCCGCCAGCACGTGGACCGGCAACGAGCTGGCCGACCATGCCGCGAACTGGATGACGGCCTTTGGCGGCACGTGGCAGATCTTCAGCGGCCTGGCCAATCTCGCCCGCTACAAGGCGGCGAAGGTCGAGCGGCGGCAGAGCGAACTAGAGCGCGAATCGACTTTTCTGAACATCATGGCGCAGGTGATCGCCGCCGAGGCCGCCGTGCGAGATGCCGCCGAAGCGGCCCGGCTCAACCAGCGCGCCTACGAGGTCGCGACGGCCAAGTTTGCCGACTACGACGCCAGGAGCCGCGAGGGACTCCTGCCCCTGAGCGAGGCGCTCGATGCGCGCGCGGCCATGGATCTGGCCCAGGTCGCCCTGGTTCGGAGCCGCTACCAGGAGCGGATCGCACTCGCCTCGCTGGAACTCGCCATGGGCGTCACGATCATCCCGGGAAACCCTTTATGAAAACACACCCCACATTCCGTTACCTCGCCCTCTCGCTCCTCGCACCGCTGGCCGGCCTGCCGCTCGGTTGCGGTCGCGGCCAACCACAGACCGACGCCGGAGACGCCAAACCGGATCGGGCCGCCCTTGCCGTCCGTGCACAGGTCGCGACCAACCGCGTTTTCGAGCGCCGGTTCACCGTCCAGGGCACACTCGAGGCGAAGCGGTTCGCCAATGTCGCCGCCCGCGTGGCGGGCAACCTCGATGCCATCTGGGTGGACGAGGGCGACCGCGTCGAGGCCGGCAAAACCCCGCTGTTCCAGATCGATCCGGTGGGCCTCTCCAACGCTTGGACCATCGCCGCCCAGCAACTCGACGTGGCCCGCGCGGGCCTGCAGGTCGCCCAGGCCACTGCCGGCAGGGTCCGTGCCGAGGTACGCAAGGTCGCTCTCGACTTCGCCCGCTACGCCCGGCTCCACCAGGACGGCAAAGTCAGCGACAACGAATACGAGACGGCCGAAACGCTCCACGAGCAGGCCAAGGCCGGTATCGCCGTCTCCGAGGCGCAGGTCGAGCTGGCCGCCCGGCAGGTGGCCCAGGCCGAGGCGGGCCTGGCGATCGCGCGCAAGAATCTCGACGACTCGCTGACCCTCGCGCCGATATCCGGCGTGATCAGCCAGCGCCAGGCGGAACCCGGCGAGCAGATGGCGATCGGTCGCACGGTGCTGGTCATCGTCGATCCCTCCCTGATCGAAGCCGGTGCCTTCCTCCCCGCCCAGCACTACCCGGATGTGACGCCGGGCAATACCGCCTTCCGCCTGGAGATCGCCGGCCGGCCGGCGGGGGCGCACCTGATCGACTTCCGCAGCCCGACCATCAACCCGTTACTGCGCACCTTCGAGATCAAAGGCATCGTCGACACGCGCCTCGCCCCCGCCGTGCCTGGCGGGATGGCGACGCTCACCATCGTCTTCGAGAGCCGCGAGGGGCTCGGCGTGCCGGCTTCATCCATTCTGATCCGCAACGGGCGCGCCGTTGTCTTCGTGATACGCGACGGCCGGGCCGTCCAGACCCCCGTGAAGACCGGTCTCCAGAACGACGCCTGGACCGAGATCCTCTCGGGCCTCGCGACCGGCGATGTCGTCGTCACCGAGGGGCAGACCCTGCTCCGCGACGGACAGGCCGTCGAACGTCTCTAGGCCCGCGGCAACGGAGTCACCCATGTTTCTCGCTACCGCCTCCACCAAACGTCCGATCGCGATGAGCTGCCTGCTCATCGCGCTGATCG
>CAZYRQ010000486.1:0-2013 GCA_964649455.1 uncultured Lentisphaerales bacterium | reverse complement strand
CTCGGGCGCGCCGGCGCCTTCGCGATCACCGCGGAGGACCAGGATGTGCACCTCGCCATCGAGCGCCACCTGACGGAGCAGCTTGGCGACCTCGGACGCCGTATCCATACCGGGCGCAGCCGCAACGACCAGGTCGCCGTCGACCTGCGGCTGCATGCGCGCGAGAACCTGCTGGGGGTGCTCGACGAGAGCGCCGCGCTGGCCGACGCGCTGCTGGCCCTGGCCCGGCGCCATCTCCGCGTGCCGATGGTCGGGCGCACGCACCTGCAGCCGGCCATGCCCAGCTCCGTCGGCCTCTGGGCCTCGGGCTATGCCGAGGGCCTGCTCGACGACCTGCTGACGGTCGAGGCGGCCTACGCCTATGCCGACCGCTGCCCGCTCGGCTCGGCCGCCGGCTACGGGGTGCCGCTGCCGCTCGACCGCCGGCTGACCGCCCGCCTGCTGGGGTTCGCCGCCCCGCACCACAACGTCTTCTACGCCAGCAACGCCCGCGGCAAGTGCGAGGCGGTGATCCTCGGCGCGCTGCTCCAGCTCATGCTGACCGCCTCGCGCCTGGCCGAGGATCTGATCCTCTTCACGATGCCCGAATTCGGCTACTTCACGCTGCCGCCGGAGTTCTGCACCGGCAGCAGCATCATGCCGCAGAAGTTCAATCCCGACGTGCTCGAGCTGATCCGCGCCAAGACGGCGCGCGTGCTGGGGCACCATGCCGCCGCCTGCGCCATCGTCAAGGCCCTGCCCGGCGGCTACAACCGCGACCTGCAGGAGACCAAGGAGATCTACATGGACGGCATGGCGGCGACCCGCGCCACGCTGCGCATGCTCCGCCTGATGACCGCGGGGCTCCGGGTGCATCCGGAGCGACTGCGGGGCGCGTTCACGCCGGGGGTCTTCGCGACCGACCGCGCGCTGGAGCTGGTGGCCGGCGGCCTGCCGTTCCGCGAGGCCTACAGCCAGGTGCGCAACAACCTGTCCGCGCTGGCGAACGCCGACCCCGACGCGGCCTTGGCTGCGAAACGGCATCTGGGCGGAACCGCGGGGCTCGACCTGCCCGGCCTGGCCGCCCGTTCCGCCGCCGTCCGCCGCGAGGCGCGGCGCCGCCGTCGGGCGACCCACGCGGCCTTTGGCAGGCTCTTGAAGGTCAACTATCCGGCACTGACGCCGGCCACCGCCTGAACCGGAACTGGGAACCCACGCCATGATCAAGCCCCGCTACCCGCTCGCCTGGACCGCGGCCCTCCTGCTGGCCGGCCGCTGTTTGACCGCGACCGCGCAACTGGCCGAACCGCCCGCGCCGCCGCCGCTGCAGCCGCCCCCCGCCGTGACGGTCGCGCCGGCGCCGCCCCCCGACACGGCCGCCGGCGCCCTCGCGGAGGCGGTCGGCCCCGTCAATGGCGCCGCCGCCACCGGCCTCGCGCGCCATTACGGCATGTCGTGGCGCGAGGCCTGGCACTACGGCGGATCCATCATGTGGTTTATTCTGGCGCTCTCGATCCTCGGGGGCATGCTGGTGATCTACTTCCTCTTCATCCTGCGCCCGGCGCAGGTCGCGCCGCGGCTGCTGCTCTCCGAACTGCGGGATCGGCTCGGCGAGGGCGACATGAACGCCGCCCGCCGGGCCTGCGAGCACCGCGCCTGCCCCCTCTCCTCCGTGACCCTCGCCGCGCTCGACCACATCCGCGGCGTCCCCACGCCCGAGGTGCCCCTCCTCAAAGAGCTCGTCGAGGCCGAGGGAAGCCGGCAGGCCGAGAATCTGCAGTCCCAGACGCAGTTCCTGCTGGATATCTCCGTGATCACCCCCATGCTGGGCCTGCTGGGGACGGTGCTCGGCATGCTCAAGGCCTTCGGCTCGATCGCCCAGGACGTGGCGGCCGCCAAGCCCGTGATCCTCGCCCAGGGCGTATCGCAGGCAATCATCACGACGATCTTCGGCCTGATCGTCGCCATCCCCTGCATGGTCTTCTACGCCTATTTCCGCCGCCGGGTCTCGCGCATGGTCGCCCTCCTCGAGAT
>CAZYRQ010000485.1:0-2018 GCA_964649455.1 uncultured Lentisphaerales bacterium | reverse complement strand
CGCGCAAGGTCAGCGACGGCGTGGCGCGCATCAAGCTCGGCCTGCAGCAGACCCTCTCCATGGGCAACCTGGACGCCAAGCGCGACTGGGGTTTCGCGGGCGACTACGTACGCGCCATGTGGATGATGCTCCAGGCGGACCATCCCGACGACTACGTCGTCGCGACCGGCGCCACGCACACCGTCCGCGAACTGTGCGAGGTGGCGTTCTCGCACGTGGGGCTCGACTGGCAGGCGCACGTCAAGATCGACCCCCAGTTCATCCGGCCTGCGGAGGTCGAATTGCTGCTGGGCGACGCAGACAAGGCGCACCGCGTCCTGGGCTGGAAGCCGGAGGTCGACTTCCATGGCCTCGTGAAGATGATGGTCGACGCGGATCTCGTGCGCGTCCGCCGCGAGATGCAGGGCTAGGCACCATGCGTGTCATGGTCACCGGAGCGGCGGGATTCGTCGGATCCCATCTCCTACCCGCCCTGCGCCGGGCGGGCCACGAACCCCTGCCCACGGACAGCCGTGCCGACCCGACCGCCGACATCGCGGCGCTCGACATTCGCGACGCCGACGCCGTGGACGCGGCCATCCAGCGGTTGCGGCCCGGCGCCTGCATCCACCTCGCCGGGATCGCCTTCGTGCCCGACGCGGCCCGCGACCCGCTGGCGCTCGACGACATCAACGTCGCCGGCACGCTCCAGGTGGCGCAGGCGCTGCTGCGCCACGTGCCGCGCGCCCGGATGCTCTTCGTCTCCAGCGCCCAGGTCTATGGCATGCGGAACCGGCCCGGTGCGCGGCGCGAAACCGACGTCCTCGAGCCTGCCTCCCCCTATGCCGACTCCAAGGCCCGGGCCGAAGCCGCCCTGCTGGAACTGGCGAAACGCCAGGATCTTGATGTGGTCATCGCCCGGCCTGGCAACCACACGGGGCCGGGGCAGGCGCCCAAGTTCGTCGCCCCCGCCTTCGCCCGCACCCTCCGCGACTTCAGCGACGGACGTCTGCCGTCGATCGCCGTCGGCAACCTCGACAGCGAACGCGACTTCAGCGATGTCCGCGACGTGGTCGCCGCCTACGTCCTGCTGCTGGAGAAGGGCGCGCGCGGCGGCATCTACAACATTTCAGCCGGCGTGCATGTGCGCATCGGCGAACTGCTGACGTCACTCGCCCGGATCGCCGGGGTCTCTCCCGTAACTCACGTGGAACCCACCCGCTTCCGCCCCACCGACGCCATGCCGATGCTCGACACCGCCCAGATCCGGGCGCTCGGCTGGCGCCCGGCCTATCCACTGGAGCGCACGCTCGCGGATCTGTGGCGGGAAACTGAGACCGGCGCGTCGGGTAAGTCGGTTTGAAGGCATCCTGTTGAGCCAGGCCTGAGAATCCTCGCAGCAGAGAGCGACGGATGGCGCGGATGGACAAGTAGGTGGACGAAGGCACTCAACACGGCAACACCCCATGCGCACAGGCTCGCTCTACCGGGCGAGGGAGGCGCCTGAAGCGGCTGCTGGTGCGCGACCGATTTTAAGTGCGCGCGGCTCCGCGCGCTTTTGATAGCGGAGCCTGCTCCGCGGGTGATGTGCCTTTGAACCACCACCCACCCCCGAGCTGGTTTCTACCGCCGCAGGCGGCGGGGCAGAAAGCGCGCGCGAGCGCGCGCAGTCAAAAAGCCAGGCACTCCCCAGGCGCGGGAGAGCCTGCGTCATCAGCCATTCTCAATTTGGCGTCCTCATCCAGTCGGGACGGAGCCCGACCCTCCAGTTCCTTAGAGGCTCTTGCAAAACCCATGCTTGCAGGCGTGGCACGGGCATCTTGCCCGTGTTCCATGGGCGGAACGCCCATGCCACGAATGGTTTTGCAAGAGCCCCCTTGGAATACCCCCTTGGAATACCCCTTGGAATACCCTTGTATCCGTTTCGTCTGAATGGGTATAATACCCGACGATGCTTCATTAACCGAGGCAGGATTGTTCACCGACAACAGTCAGGGAGTCCCGATGAAACCGACCCTCCGCAGATGTCCGATGCTTCA
>CAZYRQ010000484.1:0-2026 GCA_964649455.1 uncultured Lentisphaerales bacterium | reverse complement strand
CTCGAGGAGTACTGGTGGTGCACGAAGCAGGCCATGACCTGGCCCGACGGCTCGGGGCCGAACCTCATCGTCGACGACGGCGGCGACGCGACGCTGCTCCTCCACCGCGGCCTGGCCGCCGCCCGGGATCCCTCGATCCTGGCGGAGACTACGGACGTCGAGGAGGCCCGGGTCATCGACGCCCTGATCGCCCGCATCCTCAAGGAGGAGCCGGGCTGGTTCGAGCGCGCCGTGGCCGGCTGGAAGGGCGTCTCGGAGGAGACCACCACCGGCGTCCACCGCCTCTACCAGCTCGCGGCCGAGAAGCGGCTGCTCGTGCCCGCGATCAACGTCAACGACTCGGTCACCAAGTCGAAGTTCGACAACATCTACGGCTGCCGCGAGTCGCTCGTCGACGGCATCAAGCGGGCGATGGACGTGATGATCGCCGGCAAGCTCGCCTTCGTCTGCGGCTACGGCGACGTCGGCAAGGGCTGCGCCGAGGCGCTCAAGGAGCAGAAGGCCCAGGTCTGGTGCTCGGAAGTCGACCCGATCTGCGCGCTCCAGGCCTGCATGGCGGGCTACAAGGTCACCGTCATCGAGGAGGCCCTGCCCGTGGCGAACCTCTTCGTGACCACGACCGGCAACTGCGACGTGATCACCGCCGAGCACATGAGCCGCATGCGCGACCAGGCGATCGTCTGCAACATCGGCCATTTCGACAACGAGATCCAGGTCGCCCGGCTCAAGGCCTGGCCCGGCATCCGCCATGTCAACATCAAGCCGCAGGTCGACAAGTACATCTTCCCCGACGGCCACTGCATCTACCTGCTCGCCGAGGGGCGCCTGGTCAACCTGGGCTGCGCGACCGGGCACCCCAGCTTCGTGATGAGCAACTCCTTCACGAACCAGACCCTGGCGCAGATCGCCCTCTGGACCGAAAAGCACGCGGTCGGGGTCACCCGGCTGCCGAAGGCGCTCGACGAGGAGGTCGCCCGGCTGCATCTCAGCCACCTGGGCGCCCGCCTGACCCGCCTCACGCCGACGCAGGCCCGCTACATCGGGGTGCCGGCCGACGGCCCCTACAAGCCGGAACACTACCGGTATTGACGGGGGACGGTTTTTCCGGTAATCTGATCATTTGATTTTTTCTCACCGGAGAGAAGCTCCGTCCGGGCGGGAGCGCGCAACAGCCGCGGGCAAGCAAGGGATGGTCACCATGGAAGCGTATGCAGTCGTCGAGACAGGCGGCAAACAGTATCGCGTGGAAGTCGGCACGACGTTCGACATCGAGCGCCTGCCCGCCGCGGCGGGCAGCGACGTCGAGATTGCCGAGGTCCTGGCGGTTTCGGACGGCAAGGAACTGCGGGTCGGCAAGCCCTTCGTCGAGGGCGCCAAGGTCGTGCTGACGGTCGTAGCCGACGACAAGCGCGGCGAGAAGATCGTCAATTTCAAGAAGCGCAAGCGCAAGGGCTACGAGCGCAAGGTCGGCCACCGCCAGGAACTGACGACCGTGACCGTCAAGTCCATCGCCTAACCCACGATTCCCGGAGAGACTCCTACCATGGCAGGCAAAGCACACAAGACCAACGGGCGCGACAGCACCGGCCGCCGGCTGGGCGTCAAGCGCTACGACGGCCAGATCGTCAAGACCGGCGCCATCCTCGTGCGCCAGCGCGGAACCAAGATCCATGCCGGCGACGCGGTCGGCACGGGGCGCGACCACACCCTGTTCGCCTTGACCGACGGCGTGGTGGCCTTCTCGAAGGAAGGCCGCGTCGTGAATGTCAAGCCGGTGGTCGACGCCACCGTGTAGCCCATCCGCCCGCCGGCCACGGATCGCCGACGTGAAGACGCGCCAATTTGTCGATTGCCTCGCCGTCCAGGCGAAGGCGGGGCGCGGCGGCGACGGCTCCGCCAGTTTCCGCCGCGAGGCGCATGTCGAGCGCGGCGGCCCCGACGGCGGTGACGGCGGTCGCGGCGGCCACGTCATCCTGCGCGGCGACATCAACGAGGACTCGCTGATCCGCCTCTTCTACAGCCCGCG
>CAZYRQ010000483.1:0-2029 GCA_964649455.1 uncultured Lentisphaerales bacterium | reverse complement strand
CCCGGGCTGCGGCACGAAGCGGTGGGTGACATTGGGCGGAATGACCAGCAGCGAGCGGCGCTCGAACGGAACATGGCGGTCGCGGATGAAATAGGCGCCCGATCCGCGCTTGACCAGATGAAACTCGTATTCGCGGTGGTGGGCCAGCGGGGTGGCCGCCGCCGCCTGCGGCGTCGCCCAGTTGACCACGAGCGGAATCTCGCCCGTCGTGATCGCCTCGCGCGGGGCTGCGGCGCGGGACCCTTGTCGTGGTGCTGTCGGCAACTTGGACATGATAGCCAGTATAGCAGATGAACCGCCAGGCGCGACAAGGACAGGCGCGACAAGGACAGGCGCGACAGGCGCGACAAGGGAAGAGGTGGATCCGGGCGTCCTCGCCCGTAGCGAGAAGGGTGCCGGAATGGCTGATCGTTTGGCTACCGCCGGGGACGGCGGGCTCCAGGACGTTCGTCGTCAACGAAGAACTAAGGGATGGAGTGGCCATTGGCGTTGTATGCGCCGTGCGCTACCATCCCCGGCTATTCCCATCGGCGAACGAGACTCGATGCCAACAGGCGCATCCCAGGCGCGCGTCTGGCCCGCCCACACACGCCGCATCACGACGCAGGGGCCACGCAGGGGATACGTACGCAGGGGGACAGTACGCAGGCACGCAGGGCACGCAGGGGGACAGAGAAATAGCGGCAGCAGTACGCAGGGTACGCAGGGAGCGTACGCAGGGGGACAGAGAAATAGCGGCAGAGACGGCGCGGTTGTTTAGTTTATTTGCGGCGGGAAGTCCGGCGACGCTAGGGACGCTAGGAGGACGCTAGGGGACAGAGAAATAGCGGCAGAGACGGCGCGGTTGTTCAGCTGGTTTGCGGCGGGAAGTCCGGGAGCGATCGGATGCCGAGGCTTAGCGACCTTGTCGAGTGTGTGAGCGAGCTTGTCGAGCGCATGCCCGGCAAATGAACGACTTCTTGCTGATCGGTTCTAGGGTTTTCTGCATCCGGGCGGAAAGCCGGATGGGATGAGGCCAGACTTATCAGGCCGCGGCACGCGAGCGCAACGCGTTCGGCTCGGGCCGCTAGCAGCCTGTCGGACTTGGAGAAACAACCGGGTCAGGAATCGAAAAACGCATTGCAATCGATCACGACCAATCAACGAATCGATTCCCGACCCAGTTGTTTGCCATGTTTTCAGTGTTTTTGTCGCAATGCTGCCTAAGTCCGACAGGCTGCTAGGGCATGACGGCGCCTCGGTCAGTCCAGCATGACGCGAAGCCGCCGCCAGCAGCAGATGGCGGGGAGCGTCGAGCCGTCGGGGACGGTGGCTTGGGCAAGGCGGTGCGTGTCGACCGGCGCCGCCGGGCGGCAACGGCGCAGGGTGTCGCGGACAAAGAGCTGTAAAGGTGCTGGAGATGGCGCATGCACCAGCTCACGTCCCGTAGCCGCGCCTGCCACTCGCGGCAGGAGCGGCTCCCCACCCGCAACGTTCGCTTGCCACGGTGGAAGGCCGCGTAGCGCCGGATCGTCTCCACCTCCGAGGGCGGCTCCGCAGGCGCCTGCAACAGCAGGTGGAAGTGGTTGGACATGACCTGGTAGGCGACGACGCGCACCGTGTAGAGGGCGGCCACCCGGTGAAGGATCCGGATGAACTGCTCCTTGTCGGCCTCGTCGAACGGGCGGTCGTTCCGGTTGCCGACGGCGCGGTTGTAACAGTGGTGCCACGTATCTCTGGCGGAGGGCTTGAGCCTGGCATGACGCATCGTGTTGCTCCTTTCAGCGGGCGGTACTTACTAGGCCCGCCTGTACTGAAGAAGCGTTACCCTATCAATTTTTCAAGCCTCCGGCAAAATAATGTCACAGTTTGCCTGTCCCCATCCCGCAAGCAGACCGCGAACCCAGTCGAGGACTTCCCCGGTGATCCGCCGCCCCTGCATGACCATGACGCTTGACATGCCGATATCGTGCGACAACCGCGCGCCCGAGTCCAGCCACGGTCTTTTCATTTGGCCTCATCTTGATCGCATGACCAGTGAGAATGCGGC
>CAZYRQ010000482.1:0-2032 GCA_964649455.1 uncultured Lentisphaerales bacterium | reverse complement strand
GGGCCATAGGCAAACCCGCGCGGACGGCGTACCGCCCCGAAGGCGTCGGGAATGATTGGCGACAGCGTGGTGATATCTGGAACCGACGCGGCGACACTGCCGCGGTTGACGGCCTGGCGCCAGGGTTTCGTGGCATCGTAGATGGCGTCGTGGAAATAGACGGTCGTGCCCGAGAGCCAGACCGGTCGCGACGCGAAGGCGAACGGCGAGGAGGCGCGCAGACCGATGGCCTTCACTTTGTGCCGCTCATCCGGATGGGACTGGAGCCCGGGGTTGCCGGACGTCGCGACCTGGTAGAAGTAGCCGTTGCCGGAACTGGCGATGCCATTGGTGACCAGGTTCTGCATGTAGGCGTTGGCCATCGACAGCACCCAGTTGGGGTCTGCACGCTTGAGCGGCACATAGCCGTCCACATCCGACGCCATGACCGTGTTGATGATCGCGATGGTCGGCGTGGCGTTGACATGCACCTCAGCGGCGCTGCTGCCGATCAGGCAGGTGTCCTTGAAGGCGCAGTTGACCAGCGCGACGTTGTTGTTCGCGGCAATCGTGCCGCAGAAAGTGGCCTGTGCCGTCTCGTTGGTGTTCGCGACGAACGAGCAGTTGAGGAAGGTCGTGTTGCCGTTGAATGCGGCCAAAACCGATGCCGGATACTGGCTGGCAGCCGTCACGGTGGAACGCATGGAGTTGCCCTCGAACCAGCAGTCGCGCAGCAGAACCGTGCCCGCGCCGTTGTAGTACCCGATGCAGGCGGAGTACGAACTCTCGGAAGCGTTGTTGTTGTTGTGCGTGTTGCGGATGAATCGGCAGCGGTTGAAGTTCGCATGGGAGTTCCCGGATGAGACGCAGATGGTGCCATGCGAAGAGCCGGTGTTGCGGTTCTCCTCGAACGTGCAGTCGTCGAAGACATGGGTGGCCGTCGATCGCAACGACACCGCCGCCGCGCCCTGGCCGCCGGAACTGCCGCACCAGCCGCGGTAGAACAGAGTGTTGGTGCAGATGGCGACCGTGTTCCCCATCATGCGGAACGCGCCGCCGCTGTAGGAACCATTGTAGGGACAATCACGGAACTGGCAGTTCTCGAAGCGGAAATGCCGGGTGGCGGACGCCGTGGCCGCGACGGAGTACCAGTTGCCTTGGAAGAGACAGTCCCTGAAGGTCATGCCGGATTCGTAACAGCGGATCACGCCCCCCATCTCATCGCCATTAAGCCCGGTGTTGTTCGCAAGGAAGGCGCAGCGGCTGGCGGTGAAGCCGTCCGCCATGCCGGACGTGGAGATGATCGCGCCGTCACGGAAACAGGTGATCACCAGGCCATCCAGACTGTTGTTGGTGCAATTGCCGGAGGCGTTCGCAAACAGAGTCGCCGCGTCGTCGGCACTGTTGCCGCCCGGTCGCCAGTAGTTATGGGTGTTGCCGGGGTTGGGCGGATTGAAAGTCCAGCCCGCGTCGTCCACGATGTTAGTCCAGATGCGGTAGGCTGCATATTGGGCGGCGGTGGATCCATCCGGTTGCCAGTAGTTGTCGGCGTTCCGGTCGCCGGTCAGGATGGCGAGGTGGTTCACGGGATCCGCCTCGTCGGCTGCCGTCTCGTTGCCGGCGAAACCGCCGCGAACTGTCACGTTGGGGATCATCTGTACCGGGGCGCCGATGACGTAGCGCCCCTTCTTGATCCAGACTTCGCCCCTGTAGCGCCCGGCATCGGCATACGCGGTCGCCAGATTCGTATAGGCGGTGGCCCAGGACTCGCCGTTCTGCACGGCGGGCGCATCGGACGCCGGAACCAGATATACGATCCGGATGCCTGAGGAGACATAGTTCGCGACGTAGGTCGTCGGGAGAGTCGGCACCATCGCGGGCGTATCAAAGCTTTCGAAAAACCAATTCGGATCCGGTGTCCAGGCGGGAATAGCCGGGAAGACGTCGCCGGGCGTCAGAGAGAGCGTGGTCTGGCTCGTGCCGCTCGCGACGAAGTGTCCGGCCGCCCCCAGATCGAGGGTGATCGCGACAGGCGTTGCCGTGAACTTGCAGA
>CAZYRQ010000481.1:0-2041 GCA_964649455.1 uncultured Lentisphaerales bacterium | reverse complement strand
TGGAAATGTCGGCGAGACGCTCGCCGACGTTGACGGCGCCCGGCGTGTAGGCGCCACTGGCGCTCGCCGGCCAGTAGAAGTCGTCCATGGCCTCTCCCGCCTCGACTTCGTCAAGGGTTAGCAGGCTGAGCGGCGACGTGGAGAAGAACCCCTTGTTGCCGGCATAGCGGTAGCCCAGCGGTTCGAGGGCGTTTTTGGCCGAGGTGCCCCAGCAGAGCTTCTGCTCGAGGGCACCGCAGCTCCGGTATAGGTGGAACCCCGCGTTGAGCGGCACATTCCCCTGCTTGACATCCAGGAAGACCTGGTTGACGTTCGCCACCCCGGCATCGCCCCAGACGAAGAAGCCCCATCCGTTGGTCTTGTTGGAAAGGGTGAAGTCCGTGATCGTGCAGACCTCGTCGAGCACGCCCAGTGTTGAGTAATTGATCCTCTCCATGCGCCAGCCGTCGAGCGACGTCTGCGCCGGACCGATCAACTCGATGTATTCGCCGTTGGCCGGCGCGTTGGGGTTGACCTCGTTGACCCAGACCGAGTAGGGCGGACAGGAGTAGACGATGTAGTAGGGCGACCAACCTTGGGATTGATGCAGAGCATTGATATCAACGGGGAAGTACCATTCCGGGTTGGTGAAGGTCGGCTCGGTCTGGAAGACCCGGCTGGGGTTCGACGGCGAGCCGCCGTTCTCCGGCTCGTAGTGCGTGCCCCAGGCACGGAACTGGATGACCGCGTCGACGGCCGCCGCAGGAATGGGATGCGCCTCCGCCGTGCGGTAGGTGCGCGATCCGGGGGCCACCGGCAGCAGCTCGAACTTGTGGCTGCCGGGCGAGTCGTCGTAGGTCCACCAGTTGGCCACGCCCCAGACGTTGGAACTGGGGTTGTAGCTCAGGAAGATCCGGACGTTCTTCGGATTCATCAGGAAGCGCCCGATGTCGACCTCGACGGCCACCGGTTCGCTGGCCAGCGGCTGTCCGGGCACCAGGCGCACGCTCTGGATCTCGAAGCTCGCGCGCACCGGCTCGGTGACCAGGACATTGTCGATGCAGATCCGATCCGCGCCATTCGTGCTCCCGTAGAGGCGGAGGACATGGTTGTCCAGGTCGTAGATGCGCGGATTGTTGAAGTAGACGAAGCTGGTGCCGGCGCTCACCGTCAGGTTGGTGACCAGCACCCACTGGTCGTCCGGGGTGTCCGCCGACGGCGCCGCCTTGAGGGTCAGCACCGTCGGGGTCGTTCCCGTCCACGAGCGGAACCAGAAGGCGATCTCGCCGATGCCCGTGCCGACGCTGGGCGTCTGCACGAAGGGCTGGTGCTCGGACAGCGAGACGCCCGTTCCCGAGACGCCGTTCGTGGCGCTGTTGTTCAGGAAGCAGCTCTGCCCGGAATAGACGCGGTTGGTCTGCTCGTCGGTTACCAGGACGTTGTAGGCCTGCCAGGTGGTGTCGTCGCGCGGCGGGTAGTCGCGCGCCTCGGCGTCGTCGATCATCAGCCGGGCGTCGAAATCGCTGTCGTCCGTCAGGCGGACGCGGATGCGCCCGGTGAAGTTCTCGCGGATCGAGACGTAGCGCGTCCCCGACTGGCCCGGCGTGTTGGTGAAGACGGCGACCGTGGTCCAGTTCTGCTGCACGCCTTCGTCGGTGCGGTCGATGGCATAGACCGCGGTGCCGCCGCTAGCGCTGACGGAGTAGGCGAAGTTGATCGAGCCGATGCCGTTGACCAGCATGGGCGCGACGAGCGCCTGGATCAGGTCGGGATTGGCGCGCGATCTTTCGAGGTGCACGTCGTTGCTGTTGGGGTTGTAGGTGGAGTTGGTGACCACGCCTTCGATGACCGCCCAACCGTGGTTGTCGTTCAACCACTGGTACTGCTGCGTGGTGCTGGTCCAGTTGAAGGATTTCACGCCGCCCGCCTCGGCATCCTCGCTATTGTCGGTGCTGCGCGTGTTGGCGCGCCAGGGGTGGAGCCGCGGCTCGTCGATGACGACGTCGGCATCGCCGGAATCGTAGCGGAACTCGACGAACCCCTCGCTCCAGAGCTTCAGGAA
>CAZYRQ010000480.1:0-2042 GCA_964649455.1 uncultured Lentisphaerales bacterium | reverse complement strand
GAACCAGGGCTTTGTGCCGCGTGACACGCCTGCCTGCAACCGCTCGTCCTGAACCCCGCCAGGGGTGAAAGGCCGCCCGCCTCACCATGCGCCCCGCTCACACCCCTGAGACTGACCCATTACATTCAACTTTGTTGAATCGCAAAGAATCGTCTGCGGTGTTGACCTCGGCGTCACGGCGCGCTAACCTATACGGGTTTCCCAGGGAGATTTTTCCTCAATGCCCACCTATGAATACGAGTGCCGCCAGTGCGGCCACCAGTTGGAAGCGTTCCAGAGCATCACCGCGGCACCCCTGAAGAAGTGCCCGTCCTGCGGCAAGTCCGCGCTGCGCCGCCTGCTCGGCGCCGGCGCCGGAATCATTTTTAAGGGCACCGGATTCTACCAAACGGACTACCGCCCCGCCAAGGCGCCGGGCGGCCAGCCGGAATCCAAGCCGGAATCCAAGCCGGAATCCGGTGCGGGCACGGCGGACAAGAAGCCGGCCGCGGCGGAGGCCGCCAAGGCCTGAGGCCCGGCTGTCGCGGGGTGCGCGGCGGCCGGCACCGCCCCGGCGCCTTGAGGGGAGCGATGCAGCAGGCGGGAATCAGAGGCCGGTTCGGCCGGGCCGCATGGCTGGCGCTGGGCGTAGGGCTCGCCGGCGCCGCGCGGATCGGCGCCGCGCCCGACGACTTTGTCGTGCGCACCACGCCCGCAGCACGGCTCTACCGCGTGGAACTGCTGCGTTTCGCGCGCGACTGGCAGCGCGAGATCTGCGGCGTGATCGGCCTGCCCACGCCGCAGACGCACGCCCCGGTCGAGATCGAGCTGGGCTCTGCGGTCGCGGAGCCCGCGGCCATCGACCATGCGGTGCTGCGCGGACGCCAGGGCTATTTCGGCCTGGTTCGCATCCCCGCCCCGGAACAGATGGATGCGCAGGCGCTGCAGTTCGCTCTGACGGCCGTGATCGTCCGCACGGGGATCTACAACCAGGCGACCAATCCGGCGACGGTGACCGAGCCTCCGGCCTGGTTTGTCCGCGGCCTCGCCCGGTACGGCGACCGGCGCCGACGCGGCGCCGACTTCGAGTCGGCCTACGCCCTCTGGTCGTGTGCCCGGCTGCCGGGCGCGGGCGAGCTGTGGCGGGACGGCGCGGATTCGCCGGCGGCGCAGCATCCCGAGGTGGCCGCGCAGCTGGCCGCCTTCTGTGGCTCGCGGGAACTGCGGCGCGAACGCTGGCAGGCCTGGTGTCGGCATCTGGGCCGGGGCGGTGCCTGGGCGCCCGCGGAACTGGCGCGTCTCTGGACAGGCGAGGCGGATCCCGCCGTCCTCGATGCCGTCTGGGACGACTGGATGATCGCCCGGACGCGGCGCATCTTCGATCCCGGCCGGACCCCGTCCGGTGTGGTGCGCCGATTCCGCTCCCTTTTGTTGCTTTACCCGTGGGAATGTGATAACTATTGTCCTGTTGTCGCGCGGGCTGGCATACCCCTTGCTTGGTGCATCGTGAATCCGGATGGCGACGGCCTGCGCCGCGCGGCGGCAACCAAGGCCCGGCAACTGGCCCTCCAGGGCGCGGGGCGCGGCCCGGCGTTCCAGGAGATGACGTCCGCCTATGCCGAGGTGATGCGGCGCATGGCCGCCGGCGCGCCGGCGGGGGAGCTGGCGCGTGCCTGGCGCGGGGCGGAAGCCCTGCGCGCGGCGATCGAGGCAGACGTGGCCGGTCAGGACACCCCGCCGGCCCGGAACCGGTGATGGCGGAAAAGGACGCGAGCGGAGCATGAGCGAGAACGAAGCGAAGCGCAAGACGCTGGTCGGCGCCATCCATCCCGATGTGCTGGCCTTCACAGTCGGGCAGGATCCCCGGCTCGACCTGGAGCTGGTCGAGTGGGACTGCCTGGGCAGCGCGGCGCATGTCACCATGCTCAGCCGCATGCGGATCACCCCGGCGCTCTTCTCGCCCGCGGAGCGTGGGGCCGTCGTCCGCGAGCTGGCCGCCATCCTGCGACTCGGGCGCGCCGGCGCCTTCGCGATCACCGCGGAGGACCAGGATGTGCACCTCG
>CAZYRQ010000479.1:0-2042 GCA_964649455.1 uncultured Lentisphaerales bacterium | reverse complement strand
CAAACGACGAGGACAACATGGCGAAGAAAGTCACAGGCATCATCCGCTTGCAGGTACCTGCGGGCGCCGCCAATCCGGCGCCGCCGATCGGGCCCGCGCTGGGCGCGCAGGGCGTCAACATCATGCAGTTCTGCAAGGAGTTCAACGCCCGCACGGCCGACCAGGCCGGCCTGATCATCCCCGTGGTGATCACGGTGTACGCGGACCGCAGCTTCTCCTTCATCCTGAAAAGCCCCCCCGCCGCCGTGCTGCTGAAGCGCGCCGCCGGCCTGGCCAAGGGTTCCGGCGTGCCGAACCGCGAGAAGGTCGGCAAGGTCACCCGCGACCAGATCCGCGAGATCGCCAAGATCAAGAAGGCGGACATCAACGCGACCGGCGAAGACGCCGCCATGCGCATCATCGAGGGCACCGCCCGCAGCATGGGCATCGAGGTCGAGTAAGGCGGGAGTGACAGGATTATGGCTAAGCACGGCAAGAAGTACCGCGACACCCTGAAGCTGGCGCCCCAGGCGCCGGTCGGCCTCGAGGAGGCGATCGCCTTCGTCCAGGCGCACCCGGGCGCGAAGTTCGACGAGACCGTCGAGATCGCCATGCGCCTCGGCGTCGATTCCAAGAAGTCGGACCAGACCGTCCGCGGCACGGTCAGCCTGCCGCACGGCACGGGCAAGACGGTCCGCGTGATCGTCTTCGCGGCCGGCGCCCCGGCCGACGCGGCCCGCGCGGCGGGCGCCGACGAAGCGGGCTACGACGACCTGATCGAGAAGGTCAAGGGCGGCTGGACCGAGTTCGATGTCGCGATCGCGACGACGGACGCGATGAAGGAGGTCCGCAAGCTCGGCCGCGTGCTGGGCCCGCGGGGCCTGATGCCGAACCCGAAGACCGGAACGGTCACGGACGACGTCGGCCCGGCGGTCACGGCCGCCAAGGGCGGGCGCGTCGAGTTCCGCATGGACCGCACGGGCAACGTCAGCGTGCGCTGCGGCAAGCGCAGCTTCGAGGCGCGCAAGCTGCTGGAGAACATCCTGGCGATCATCGAGGCGCTCAACGCCGAGCGGCCCGCCGGTGCCAAGGGGGCCTTCATCCGGACCTGCACCATCAGTTCGACCATGGGTGTCGGCATCCCGGTGCTGCTGCCCTCCAACGAGTAACGGGAGCGTATCATGAGACCCGAAAAGACTGAAATCATGCGAGAGATCACCGGCCGCCTGCAGGACGCCGACAGCGCGTTCCTGCTGGGCTATGGCGGCCTGACGGTGGCGGAGATGCACACGTTGCGCCAGGCGATCCGGCCGGCGGGCGGGCGGGCGCTGGTGGCCAAGAACAGCATGCTGGGCAAGGCCGCCGCGTCGCTCGGATGGGAAGATCTTTCGGCGCTGCTGACGGGGCCGACGGCGGTCGTGACCGGCAAGGGGGATCCCTCCGAGCTGGCCAAGGCGCTCGTCGCGTTCGTCAAGGCGCACGAGAAGGCTGCAGTCAAGGGCGGTTGCCTCGACGGCAGGGTGTTGCAGGCGGCGGATGTTGACGCACTCTCCACGCTGCCATCACGCGAGGTCATGCTCGGCATGGTGGTGGGTACTGTGGCGGCGCCGCTCACGCAGCTGGTTGGCGTGTTCAACCAGAAGCTGCTCTCCCTGCTGTATGTCCTGAAGGCAGTGGAAGCGAAGAAGAGCCAGGCCGCCTGATCGGCCCGGCGGGTTTGAGGGATCTGGAAACGAAAGACAAGAGGAACGAAGCATGAACGACGAAGCAAAGGTTGAAGTCTCCGGCAAGATGGCGGAATTCATCGACTGGGTGGGAACCCTGACGGTGCTCGAGCTCTCGAAGCTGGTCAAGGCCCTGGAAGAGGCCCTGGGCGTGACGGCTGCCGCCCCGGTCGCCGCGGCAGCCGCCCCGGCCGCCGCCGCCGCGCCGGTCGAGGAGAAGACCGAGTTCGACGCGGTGCTGACCGAGGTCGGCGCGAACAAGATCGCCGTCATCAAGGAGGTCCGCGCCATCACCGGCCTGGGCCTCAAGGATGCGAAGGATCTGGTCGACGGCGCGCC
>CAZYRQ010000478.1:0-2047 GCA_964649455.1 uncultured Lentisphaerales bacterium | reverse complement strand
CAGCGCGCCGGTGCCGGTGCCCGACTTCACCAACGGCAAGTGGATCCGCCGCGAGGCGGAGCGGGCGACGCCCTGGATGCTCAGCGAGATCTACGCGGGCTGAACGGCAACGGGTGACGATCATGCTGCACGCGCGCCTGCTCAACTCCCTTGCCAAAGTCTTCCCGGACCGCGAGCCGCAGGCGCTGGCGCTTCGCCGCGGCACAGTGCTGCGCGGCGAGACCTTCTCCTGCCAACTGGCCTTCCAGTCGCCCGAGCGCATCCAGAACCCGCTGCAGGTGGCCTGCAGCGGTTCGCTGGCGCCCCTGGCGCGTCTCCGGCGGGTCGGCCAGCTCCCCGTCGAGAACACCGGCGAATGCCTCCGCCCCGGGGCCGAGGCGCTCGGGTTCGAGCGTCGCGCCCCCGGCCTCTTTCCCGACGTGCTGTATACCGATCTCGACTTCCTGCACAGTTGCACCGGAACCTGGCACGCGGTCTGGATCGACCTGCCGATCCCGGCGGCCTTTCCCGCCGGACGCCACGAGCTCGTCCTCCGCCTGCACAACACGGCCGCGCGCGGATCGTCCGCCTTTCGCGGGAGCGGCGCGGTGAAGCTGTCGCTGGAGGTCATCCCCGCCACGCTTCCGGAGCAGACCCTGCGCCACACGGAATGGTTCCATTGCGACTGCCTGGCGCTGGCCTACGGGCTGGAGCCGTGGAGCGAGCCCTACTGGAAACTGCTGGCCACCTATTTCCGGCACTACACGGCGCACGGCATGAACATGCTGCTGACGCCGCTCTTCACGCCGCCGCTGGATACCGCGGTCGGCGGCGAGCGCCTGACCACGCAGCTGGTGGGCGTCGCGAAGACGGGGCGCCGGTACCAATTCAACTTCTCACGGCTGGAGCGCTGGGTAAAGCTGGCCCGCAAGTGCGGCGTCCGCTATTTCGAGTTCTCGCACCTCTTCACACAGGGCGGCGGCAAGTTCGCGCCCAAGATCGTCGGCACCGTCAACGGCCGCGAGCGGAAGCTCTTCGGCTGGCACGTCGCGTCGGACGCCCCCGCGTACCGCGCCTTCCTCGACGCCCTGCTGCCGGAACTCGTCGCCTGCATCCAGCGTCTTGGCATCGCCGACGACTCCTATTTCCACGTGACCGACGAGCCGAACGACGCCGTCGTGCAGATCTACGCCGCCGACGCGGCGATCCTCAAGCGGCACCTGCAGGGGTTCAAGATCCTCGATGCCGCCAGCCACGTCGAATATGTCGACCAGGGCCTGCTCTCGATCCCCGTCGTGATCGAGCACCTGATCGAGCCCTTTCTCTCGCGCGACCTGCAGGAGCGCTGGACCTACTACTGCGGCGGCCCCGACCTGCCCTACAGCAACCGCCTGCACACGATGCCGGCCTCGGCCAACCGCATCATGGGCACGCTGCTGTACGTCTACAACTGCGAAGGATTCCTCCACTGGGGCTACAACTTCTGGAACGTCGGCTCCACCGGCCGCTACGCCGACCCGCTCGGCCTCTCGCCCGACTACTACTACCATCCGGGCGATCCGTGCCTGGTCTACCCCGGCCCCGACGGCCCGCTCGACTCGATGCGCCTGATGGTCTTCTGCGAGGGATTGCAGGATCTGCGCGCTCTGCAGCTGCTGGAGCGCCTGACGTCCCGGAAACAGGTGCTCGCCCTGATCCGCCGGGCGGCCGGGCGGGATCTGAAGATGAACGACTTCCCGCTCGACCCGTGCTTCCTGCCGGCGCTGCGCGACACGGTCAACCGCCGCATCAAGCGATCCAAGGGCAGCGCGATGACCTAAAACCGGACGTTTCCCGGCCTCCGGTCAACGTAGCCAATACAGCGCGTATATTCTCGGCCAGAGGCACACTTGGCTTGGCCCCGGCCGGTGGCGGGTGATCCACTTCCACTTCGGCATCGAGGACACGCACCTGCTGGATGGCAACGGGAACATCGTCACCGAATCCGCGCGTCCGCTCGCCTCCGGCATCCGTTCATCCCCGCCGGCTTCGTTCAACACAGGGTTTCAGCGCGCGCTTGCGCGTGAAA
>CAZYRQ010000477.1:0-2050 GCA_964649455.1 uncultured Lentisphaerales bacterium | reverse complement strand
GGCCGCCACGGAGCAAGCGGCAGCCCTCGATCCATTCGCAACGCCTGCCGAGCCAAAATCACAAATTGGCGCCGAAAGCGTTGTGAACAGCGGTTACTATTACGGGCCAAAAAAATACGTTCATGAGACTGACGCCAAGGGCGGGAAGCGTGCGGAGAAACCAGCCCGCACACTCACCCCCGAAGAGAAAACCCTCGAGCGAATGAAGGAGATCACGATCCCCGAGATCAATTTCCGCCAGGCCAGCGTCAAGGACATCGCCGCCTTCTTCAAGGCGGCCAACCGGGAATTTGGGCCTGCGGGTGACAAGCATGGCAAAGAGTTGGACTTTGTCGTGAAAGAACAATCGAACGAGCGGAAGCCAACCTCCGCCACACCTGAAGACCACTTTGCCCCCGTTGACGGCAAGGCAGTCGATGCGGTCGGTGGTCCGCCTCCTGTCACGCTAAGCGCGCGTTACGTCAATCTCTACGAGGCGGCTTCTCTCGTTGCGGATGTCACGGGCATGAAGATGGTGGTGAGGAATGATCAAGTCATCTTTCTGCCACAAAACACGCCGTGTAGCGACGTCATCACCCGCAGTTACGACTTTAGTGGGAATATAGCTGCAAGGACCAGAGGTTTGGTCAAAGACATAGGCACGGGCGTCACGGATCTAACTCATTATTTTAGCGATGCCGGCGTCTCCTTGCCGGAGGGTGCCGCCATCGTGTACATGCCGGAAACCGGCAAGCTCCGTGCCACCCTGCCCCCCGAAACCTTCGCCGAATTTGAGCGCGTGTTGCGCGAGTGGAACGAGGCAGCGGAAGCCGATGCCGCAAAGGATGAAGCCCCCGCCCCCGCCGCGCGTGTCCCCGCCGCGCACCATCCGTTCGTCGAGACGCGCGCGAATCCCTTCTCGACCTTCGCGATCGACGTCGACACCGCCTCGTACACGCGGACGCGCCAGGCGCTCGACCATGGCGCGCTGCCGGATCCCGAGGCGGTCCGCACGGAGGAGATCGTCAACGCCTTCGACTACGGCGACCGCGCCCCCGATACCGCCGTCTTCCGCGTCTATGTCGAGGGGGCGCCCGCCCCCTTCGGCGCCGGGCTCGACCTGATTCGCATCGGGGTCAAGGGCCGCCGCCTCGGCCGCGAGGAGCAGCGCCCGGCCATGCTGACCTTCCTCGTCGACGCCTCGGGCTCGATGGACCAGCCCGACCGCATCGGCCTCGCGCGCGACGCGCTGGCGCTGCTGCTGGAGCAGCTCGCCCCCCACGACCGCCTGCAACTGATCGCCTTCGACGACCACGCGCGACTCCTCCTCGACGCGACGCCGGCCGCCGACCGCGCCGCGATCCTCGCCGCCTTCGACCGCCTCCAGTGCCGCGGCTCGACCAACCTCGAAGAGGGCATGCGCGAGGCCTACGCGTTGGCCGCGCGCGCCTTCGTCCCCGGCGGCGAGAACCGCGTCATCCTGATCTCCGACGGCGTCGCCAACCTCGGCGCCGACTCCGCCGCCGACATCCTCGCGCGGATCGACGCCCACCGCCGCCAGGGAATCACCTGCACCGTCTTCGGTGTCGGGCGCGGCGCCTACAACGACCGCATGCTGGAGGAGCTGGCCAACCGCGGCGACGGTTCCTACCGTTTCCTGGACTCGCCCGCCGAGGTGCGGCGCGCCTTCGTGGACGATCTCGCCGCCACGCTCAACACGATCGCCACGGACGTCAAGATCCAGGTCGAGTGGTCGCCGCCGGCCGTCGGCCGCTACCGCCAGCTCGGCTACGAGAACCGCGCCCTGACGAAGGAGCAGTTCCGCGACGACACGGTGGATGCCGGAGAGGTTGGATCGGGGCAGTCGGTCACCGCCCTCTACGAGATCGAGCGGATGGAACCGGCGCCGCGCGGTCAGCCGCTGGGTTGGGTGCGCGTCCGCTACCGCCGGGTCGACACGCAGGCCATCGAGGAGATCGAGCGGCCGATCCTGCTCCGCGATCTCGCGCCGCGCCTCGAGGCCGCGCGGCCCGAGCTGCGGCTGGCGGCCTGCGCCGCCGAGTTCGCCGAG
>CAZYRQ010000476.1:0-2052 GCA_964649455.1 uncultured Lentisphaerales bacterium | reverse complement strand
CACGACGATGCCCTCCAGCAGGCCCGCCTCGCTGTAGAGCTCGATCACGACATCCTTTGCCCGCACATACCCCGAGTCGTTCGCGGGAATCAGGGCGCGGCCCGCCTGCAACTGGGCCCGCACCCGCCCGTTGGGGTAGTGCGCGATCGGCAAGGACATGTTCTCGACCGGCATCGCCTGAGGATCGGCCGCCTGGCGCCACGCCTCGACCAGCGCCCGCTCGCGCTCGGCCGCCGTCGTCAACGCGTTCGTCGCGGGAGCGGCCGGCACCGGCAGGGGCCCGCCCGCGGCGCGCGCCGCCAGCAGCAGCAGCAGTCCCGCGCTAGCCCGCGCGGCCCGCACGAGGTCAGGGTTGCACAAGCGCATGGATCTCCATGAGTTGGCGCCAAAGCGTTTCCAGCCGCCGGAAGGGTATCGCATTATCCTTGTCGGACAAGGCTGTCTCGGGATGCAGATGCGTCTCGACGAAGATACCGTCGCAGCCCGTCGCCACCGCCGCGCGCGCCAGGGCGGGCGCCCAGCGCCCGTCGCCACCGCTGCTACCGCCGGCGCCGCCGGGGCGCTGCACGCTGTGCGTGGCGTCGAAAACCACGGGGTAGCCCGTCTCGCGCATGACCAGGAGGCTGCGCATGTCCGCCACCAGGTTGTGGTAGCCGAAGGAACTGCCGCGCTCGGTCAGCAGGATGCGTCGGTTGCCGGTCGACTCGATCTTGCGCACGACGTGCACCATGTCCTCAGGCGCCAGGAACTGCGCCTTCTTGACGTTGACCGCACAGCCCGTCCGCCCCGCCGCCAACAGCAGGTCGGTCTGGCGGCACAGGAAGGCGGGGATCTGCAGCACGTCGGCCACCGCCGCCACGGCCTCCGCCTGGTGGCACTCGTGGATATCCGTCAGCACCGGCACGCCGAACCGCTCGCGGATCTCGCGCAGCACATCCAGACCCGCCGCCAGACCCGGCCCGCGGTAGGCCTCCAGCGAGGTACGGTTGGCCTTGTCGAAGGAGGCCTTGAAGACATAGGGCACCGCCAGGCGCCGCGCGAGCCCGTCCAGACGCCGCGCCAGGGCGACACACCCCCTGCGCGACTCGATGACGCAAGGGCCGGCAATGAACACCAGCGGAAGACGCGCACCGAAGGTGCAGCCGCCCACCGTCACGCTCGTTGTCTGACCTCGTTTCATGCTCAAGTTTTCGCTTCCGTCACCGCTGGCCCGCATCTGCGGAGCCGCGTTCAGACCATGCCGCGCCGCCGCAGTTCGTCCTCGAGCGCGCCGACATCCGCCGGGGTGTCGACACCGACACCCAGCGGCCCAGTTCGTATAACAGCAATCCTCGCGCCAAGATGGAGGGCGCGGAGCTGTTCGAGCATTTCGGCGCGCTCGATCGCGCAGGGCGGCTCCCGCACCAGGCGGTTCAGGAAGGCCCCGCGGTAGGCATAGATCCCGAGATGCCGCCAGTAGAGTTCCGACGTCAGATCGGGCGATCCGTCGCGGCGGTACGGAATCGGCAGGCGCGAGAAGTAGAGGGCCGCTTCGTCGCGGTTTAGAACCACTTTTACCACGCTGGGAGCGGCCAGTTCTGCGGCGTCGTGGATCGGGCAGGCGGCCGTGGCCATCTCCCAGCGCGGCTCGGCGGCCATCTTCTCGGCCAGCGTGTCGATCAGTCCGGGCGGAATGAGCGGCTCGTCCCCCTGGATGTTGATGACTACATCGTCCGCGCCGGCCCGGGCCGCCTCGGCGACGCGGTCGGTGCCGGACGGGTGGCGGGGCGAGGTCATCGCCACCCGCACGCCGCAGGGGCGCACGGCCGCGGCGATGCGCTCGTCGTCGGTGGCCACGATCACGTCGTCGAGCCGCCGCGCGCGCTGGACGGCCTCGACTACCCGGCAGACCAGCGGCTTGCCGAGAATCGGATGCAGGCTCTTTCCGGGAAAACGGGTGGATCCCCAGCGTGCGGGGATGACGCCGATCACGCGCATGGCCTAGGCACCCTCCCGGAAGGCCGAGGCGGCGGCCACGTGCCGCAGCAGGCCGCCGTCCAGCAGGATCCGGCG
>CAZYRQ010000475.1:0-2063 GCA_964649455.1 uncultured Lentisphaerales bacterium | reverse complement strand
GCTTCGCCTCGCTCAGCCGTTTCTACGCCACCTTCAGCGCCGCGTGCCACTGCACGCCCACCGCCTATCGCAAGCGGTTCATTCCGCTCTGATCAGATTGTCGAAGAACTAGGTATGACAATGTCCATCAGAGCCAACCGGCGCGCGTGCTCGTCGAGTCGGCTGCGGAAAGCCGCCCAGTCGCGTCGATCCGGCGACGACCAGACGACTTCTGCGGCGGCGCAGGCACGTGGATAGACCAACCGGTCGATTTCCGCCTCGGTCGGATGGTTGTCGGACCAGAGCTGCGCCTGCGCCCCCAGGACGCGTTGCGCCTGTTCGGGCGTCAGTTCCGGGGGAACAGGCTCGTAGGCATAGACCTTTTCGACGGGGGTCGTGGTTTCGGCGTAGTCGAAATAGAGATGGCTGTGGGGCGCCATCACCACGTCGTGGCCCGCTGCGGCGGCCGGTGCCGCCAGCGAGAGCCTCGAGCGCCAGGCCATGACGGCGGTTGAAGGCTCGACGCCGTTCTCGTAGATCTCATCCCAACCGATCATGCGCCGGCCGCGGTCCGCGAGGAAACGCTCGATGCGCAGCAGGAAGCGGCGGCGCAACTCCTCCACGTCGTCGAGGCCCTCCGACCGTAACTTAGCCTGGCAGACGGGGCACTGCTTCCAGTGCTGGGAGGGACATTCGTCGCCGCCGATGTGGACGAACGTGGAGGGGAAGATGGCCAGCACCTGCGTCAGCACATCCTCGAGGAAGGTGGTCGCGCGTTCGTTGCCGAGGCAGTACTCCCAGCGGTTCCACTCCGTCCAGGGCACCCCGTCCGCCTGCGGCTTGAGCGGCACCGGGCAATCGAGATCGGGATAGGCGTTGAGCACCGGCGTGGAGTGTCCCGGCATGTCGATCTCGGGAAGGACGGTGATGTGCCGTGCGGCGGCGTAAGCCACCACGGCGCGCGCCTCGTCCTGCGTGTAGGATCCGGGCTTGACCGGTCGCGGCGGGGTGCCGCTCAGGCGTCCGCCGCGGCATGCGGGATCCTGCAGCCGGGGATACCCGCGGATCTCCAGCGGGAAGGTGCCCAGGTCGCAGATGTGCCAGTGCAGGACGTTGAACTTGTGCACCGCCATCAGGTCGATGAAGCGGAAGATATACGAGAGTCGCTGGAAGTCGTGACCCGTGTCGAGCATGAGCCCGCGCCACGCGAACCGGGGGCGGTCGGAGATCGACACGCAGGGAATCCGCCATTCCACTCCCGCCACCGGATCGGCCGAGAAGATCGCCGGCGGCAGCAGTTGCCGCAGCGTCTGCACGGCGTAGAAGAGCCCCGCCTGCGCCGGGGCGGCCAGCGCCACACGCGTCGAACTCACCTCGACACGGTATCCCTCGCCGCCCAGTTGATCGAGCCCGGAGTCCAGCACGAGGACAATGGCGCGGCCCCGCTTCGGCACGGACGCCACGATCTTCGGCATGAAGCCAGCGGCTGGACGGATCGCGTCGGCCAGCGCGGCAGCGGCGGCCGCCGTGCATTCATCCGCAACCAGCACCGTTTGCGCGTCGAGGACGAAATGGCCCCTCCGGCGTTCCAGCGAGGCCGGCGCGGGGATGATGGCGGGATTGGCAGTGGAAGCGGCTTCAGCATGCATTTGCGTGTTGTTTCCTGACTACGGGATCAGCAAAGCGCGGTCGGCTGGGCGCGTCAGCTTCCTGAGTATACCCAACCGCCCGCTCCGCAGCACTGCTTGCGCAGTGACGGGCATCATAGCACGCCCAGCGGTTATGACGCAAACCTCGGGATTGTCCCTTGATCCAGGTACTGGCTGAAAACGCTGGCATGACCGGCCCCACGTCGGATTCGGATTAGCTACGGACGGCAGTGCACCAACTGGAAGCGGTCTGAATCCGCAAAACAGGAAGGAAGATGGCACCGCACCCTAAGTCAGCGGCTAGCCACAGGACGGTTGCGGATCAGACCCGTTTGAGCATCCAGCGGCCGGTCGAGAACCAGACGACTGACATGACCACATGCAGGGCCGTGGCCGTGTTCATGGCCCACCAGACGCCCTGCACCGGCGGATCGA
>CAZYRQ010000474.1:0-2065 GCA_964649455.1 uncultured Lentisphaerales bacterium | reverse complement strand
GACGGCAACTGGCCATCGAGCGCCGCACCTTCGATTCCTCCTGCGCCGACACCCACCTGAAGTACCATCTGATCGAGATGTACCGCGGGCGCTATTTCCGCACCCGCGAGCGGGGCGACAGCGAGGCGGTCTTCCGCGCCCGGGCGCTCGACGCGGCGCTGCAGGAGGTGCCGCTCGTGCTCGCGCCGGACCAGAAGTTCTTCGGCGGGATCGAGACCTTCCGCCAGAACCGCCTGCCCGAACCGCTGACGGAGCTCGACTACGCCCGCGAGACCGGCGCCAGCCAGGGCCGCGGCCGGCGCACCTTCCGGCAGGGATTCGACCACACGCTGCCCCACTACCCGCAACTGCTGGAGCTGGGGCTCGGCGGCATCGTCCGGCGCATCGACCGGCAGCTCGCCGCGCGGCGCGCCCCGCAGGCGCGCCAGACGCTGGCCGCGATGAAAACCGCGGTCGAGGCGCTGTCGCGGTACATCCGGCGCGCCGCCGCGCACGCGCAGGCCATCGGACGCGACGCCTGCGGCGCGCGGCTGGAACGCATCGCCGAGGCGCCCCCCGCCAGCTTCGCCGACGCGCTGCAGCTCGTCTGGATCACGCATGTCGTCCTCGCCGCCGAGGGACGCTACGCCGACGCGCTGGGCCGCCTCGACCAGTACCTGCTGCCGCTCTACGAGCAGGACCTGAAGGCGGGCACGCTGACGCGCGAGGCGGCGCTGGACGACCTCTGCCACATCTGGACGAAGATCGAGGGCATGCACGAGGTCACCAACCTCTGCATCGGGGGCCTCAAGCCCGACGGCACGGACGGCACCAACGACCTGAGCTACCTCTGCATCGAGGCGACCCGGCTGGTGCATTCACCCTCGACCAACCTCTCGGCGCGCTTCCACGACGCGTCGCCCGACGCCTTCCACCGCGCCTGCTTCGAGAGCATCCGCACGGGGATCGGCTTCCCGGCCATCTTCAACGACCACGTCAACATCCCGATGCTCGAGAGCCTCGGCATCCCCGCGGAGGAGGCCCGCGACTACGCGCTGGTCGGTTGCGTCGAGACCGTCGTCCCCGGGCGCCAGCAGCCCTGGGGCGACAGCCGCTTCGACGCGCAGCTGGTCATCTGCCGCACGATGGCCGAGATCGAGTCGCTGCCGACCTACGCGGCCTTCTGGGATCGCTTCCTCCGGCTGCAGGACGAGGCGGTCCGGGCGCACTGCGATACGATCAACGCCGCGATCGCCAGCGCGCCGCCGGACCAGTTCCCCGATCCGCTGCTCTCCGCCCTGACGCTCGACTGCGTCGCCCGCGCGCGCGACATCAACGACGGCGGCGCGCGCTACCGGCGCTGCCACGGTGTCGGCTACATGTCGCTGGCCACCGTGACGGACAGCCTGATGGCCGTCAGGAAGCTGGTCTACGAGCAGAAGCAGCTCGCGCCGCGGCAGCTCCGCGAGGCGCTCGAGGCCGACTTCCAGGGGCACGAGCCGGTGCGCCAGATGCTGCTGAACGGCGCGCCCAAGTACGGCAACGACGACGACGAGGTCGATGCGATCGCCGTGGCGGTGGTCGACGCGGCCTGCACGGCGTTCCTCCGGCACCGGACGGTCGACGGCGGCTGGTTCCAGGCCTGCATGGCCACCAACGTCAACAACATCCCGGCCGGGGCAGTCACCCCCGCCACGCCCGACGGACGCCATGCAGGAACCCCGCTCTCGGATGCCGCCTCGCCGGCCTTCGGGCGCGACGAGCACGGGCCGACGGCCGTCATCGCCTCGATCAGCAAGCCCGACTACACCCGCTGCAACTGCTCCGTGGTCAACATGCGCTTTCTGCCCGACTTCTTCCAGGGCGAGGCGGGCGCGCGCTTCTTCGGCGCGATCACCCGGACCTTCGTCCGCAACCGGATCCAGGAGATGCAGTTCAACTTCTCGGACGAGGAGACGCTGGAGAAGGCCCTGGCCGACCCCGAAGCGTACCGCGACCTGCTGGTCCGCGTCAGCGGCTTCTCGGCCTACTTCACGCAGCTCGACCGGAAGGTCCAGCACGACATCATGCGCCGCCGCGCCCACCG
>CAZYRQ010000473.1:0-2067 GCA_964649455.1 uncultured Lentisphaerales bacterium | reverse complement strand
CTGCTGCTTCAGCAGCAGATGGCTCGACTTCGTCGGCGCGACATTGAGCCGCTGCGCCATCAAGCCGGCCCCCCAGGCACGGGGCCGGCGGTGGACGGCCGACCGTAGTGCGCGTCGAGCAGGGCCTCGCTGACGCGGTGGAGCTCGTCGCGCGGCAGCAGCGAGAGCGTCTCCCAGCCGAGGTCGAGGGTCGTGCCGATCGCACGGTTCTCGAATTCGCCCTGGTTGAGGAAGCGCCGCTCGAAGGCCTCGCCGAACGCGAGGTACAGCTTGTCGAGCGCGCCGAGTTCCTCGGCACCGACGACGTCCGCGAGGCCGCGCACACGCTTGACGCGCGCGTAGCAGGCGAAGAGCTGGCTCGCGAGCGCGGGATGGTCGTCGCGCGTGTAGCCCTTGCCGACACCGTCCTTCATCAGGCGCGAGAGGCTCGGCAGGCCGGCGATCGGCGGGTAGACGCCGCGGTGCGTCAGGTCGCGGTCGAGGACGATCTGTCCCTCGGTGATGTAGCCCGTCAGGTCGGGCACCGGGTGGCTGATGTCGTCGGAGGGCATGGTCAGGATCGGCATCTGGGTGATCGAGCCGGCGGCTGACTCGATGCGTCCCGCGCGCTCGTAGAGGCTGGCGAGGTCGGAGTAGAGATAGCCCGGATAGCCCTTGCGGCCGGGGATCTCGCCGCGGGCGGTGCCGATCTCGCGCAGGCTCTCGCAGTAGTTGGTCATGTCCGTGAGCAGGACGAGCACGTGCCGGCCGCAGTCGAAGGCCAGATGCTCGGCGAAGGTCAGCGCCATGCGCGGGGTCAGGAGGCGCTCGACGCTGGGCGCGTCGGCCAGCGAGAGGAAGAGGACGACGCGCGCCAGCACGCCGGAGTCCTCGAAGTTGCGAATGAAGAACTGGGCGACGTCGTGCTTGACGCCCATGGCGGCGAAGACGATCGAGAAGTCGCCCTGTTCGTCCAGGAGCCGCGCCTGGCGCACGATCTGCGCCGCGACGCGGTCATGGGGCAGGCCATTGCCGGAGAAGATCGGCAGTTTCTGGCCGCGGACGAGCGCGTTCATGCCGTCGATGGCCGAGAGGCCCGTCTGGATGAACTCGCGCGGGTAGCGGCGCGCAAAGGGGTTGATCGGCAGGCCGTTGATGTCGCGCCGGTCGGAAGCGAGCGGCTCCGGCCCCCCGTCGAGCGGACGCCCCAGGCCGTCGAAGACACGTCCGAGCATGTTCAGCGAAACCGGCAGGCGGAAGCTCTCTCCGAGGAAGCGCGTGCGCGCGTTGCGGTTCGAGAGGCCGGTGGTGCCCTCCAGCACCTGTAGCACGACCTGGCGCTCGGAGACGTCGAGCACGCGGCCGGTGCGCACGCGGCCGTCGGCGCCCACGATCTCGGCGATCTCGTCGTAGCCGACGTCCCGAACCCGCTCGACGACCACCAGCGGTCCGTCAATGCGCGTGGCGCCCGCGTACTGCAGGCCCCGGTCTTGAAGCGTCAGGGTCGGTTCCGGCATGGCGGCCTTCCTACTTCTGGTACTCCCCGGCGAGCGCCTCCAGCTCGCGGGCCAGCTCCTGCTCCAGTTTCACGAGGCCGTCCACCGCCTCGTTGCCGAAGGCCGACTTGGCGCGCACGATCCCCTGGACGCCGGGCAGTTGCTGGATCCGGAGCAGCGGCGCCCCGTGCTGGATGATCTCGCGCGCCCGGCGGTAGAGCCCGAGGATGAGCCGCAGCAGCGCCGTCTGCCGCACGGGCGTGCAGTACATGTCGTTGGCGTCGAAGGCGTTCTGCGTGAGGAACCCGTCCTTCAGCAGCTCGGCGGCGAAGAGGATCAGGCGCTGCGAGTCGGGCAGCACGTCGGGGCCGACGAGCTTGGCGATCTGCTGCAGGCGATCCTCGCGCTGGAGGATCTCGAGCGCCTCGGCGCGCAGCGCGCTCCAGTCGGGCGCCTGGCGCTCCCACCACGCGGCGACGTCCTCGGCATACCCGGAATAGGAGCGCAGCCAGTGGATCGAGGGGTAGTGGCGGGCGTTCGCCAGCTCGGTGTCGAGCGCCCAGAAGCAGCGGATGAAGCGCTGCGTGTGCTG
>CAZYRQ010000472.1:0-2068 GCA_964649455.1 uncultured Lentisphaerales bacterium | reverse complement strand
AGGATGACGACGCCCGCCGGCGCCTCGGCGCAGCGCCGCAGGATGGGCGGGAGGTGCAGCGACTCGAGCGTGGGTATCGCGCTTTTGACAAAACGCAGGGCGACGGCCGGAACACCCTTGCCGAGAAAGACATTTGCGCGGAAGCGTCCGACATCCTCCTCGAGATGGGAGAAGTCGCACTCGTGATTCTCCGCGAACCGTTCCCGCGCGTGCGGCGGAACCAGCTCGTCGCCGATCAGGCGCAGATCCTCCGCCGACAGGGGCTCGAACTCCGCCGGAACGAGGCGGCTGTTGACGCGGAAGACCGGCCGCTGGCCGGCCGTGATGTGGACATCGGACGCGCCGAGTTCCACGGCGCGGGCCAGCAGTTCGCGGATGCTCGACATGCGACATGCTCCCTTCTGTTCAACGCTGCCGGTAGAAGAGGATCAGTCCGGCGGCCAGGAAGACGAGGTGCGGCAGCAGCACCCCGACGCCCACGGGGATCAGATCCTTCTTGGCCATGATGCCCAGGAACAGCGTCAGGGCATAGTAGAGGAAGAAGAGCGCCACGGCAAAGACCACGCCGAAGAAGACGCTCTGGCGCCCGGTGGCCACGCCCGCCGGAATCGCGAAGAGGGTGATGACCAGGCAGGCCCAGGGCGCGACCAGCCGGTTGTAGATCGCGTAGCGCCAACCCACCTTGATGTCCCGCGTGAGCCGCGGGCGCGCCTTGACGTAGCGGATCATGTCGCGCAGCGAGAGGTTGTCGCGGTCCTCGTCGTTCTGCAGCAGTTCCAGCAGGAAGTCGCGCGGGCGTTCGGTCAGTTCGGGCATGGAGAGCGTATCCGTGGCGAGATTGAGCGGAACCGGCTGGGTCAGGCCGCCGCGTTGCTGGTACTCGGTTAATTCCGGAGAGAAAAACCACCAGGCGCCGTCGAGGTACTGCGCTCGATGGGCTGTCAGTACCCGCCGCGGTTCGCCTTGTTCGTCGGTCCAGGTGATCTTGATTTCGTCCGTTGAGTTGTTCTTCAGGTTGAGCCGGGCGATGCGCCATTCGCGTTGCTCGGCATAGTTCCGGTAGGGCACATCCTGGTAGATGCGTCCGTGCTGGATCGGCTGGAAGCGGTTCTCCTTGAACACGTGCGCCAGGCGGCTGGCCTCGGGGGCGTAGTACTCGCTGTTGAGCGCGATCAGGATCGCGCAGCCGGCTGCGGCCCAGAGCATGGGGGCGGTGATCGTGCCGAAGCCGATGCCGGTCGCCCGCATGGCCGTGATCTCGCTGTGCCGGGCGAGCTGCCACATGGCGTAGAGGCCGCCCATCAGCAGCGAGGCCGGCAGCAGCCACTGCAGGTAGGGCGACAGGTAGCCGAACAGGTAGGTGATCAGGAGGCGGGCCGACGGACGCGCCTGCAGGATCTTGTCGAACTCGCCGAAGAGCTCGATCACCAGATAGATCAGGGTGAGTCCCAGGAAGCAGTAGCAGACCGGCGCCAGGAACTCCCGCAGGACGTATCGGCTCAGGATGCGCATGTGTCCTGCTCTTCTGGATGGCTGGCCAGATCGCCGGCCACATAGTCCCGTACGCCCGTCTCCAGACTCGTGAAGGCGTGGTTGCATCCGCAGGCGCGGAGCCGGGCGAGGTCGGCTTCGGTATGGTACTGGTAGTGTTCGCGCAGGCCCGGCGGCATGTCGATGAACTCGATCCGGGGCTCCAGGCCCATGGCCGCGAAGACCGCGTGCCCGAGGTCGAGCCAGGTGCGCGCCTGTCCCGTGCCGCAGTTGAAGAGGCCCGGGATCTCCGGATGGTCGTGGAAGAAGAGGGTGACCGCCACAGCATCGCGGACATCAACGAAGTCGCGGGTCTGTTCGCCGTCGCGGTAGTCAAGACGATGCGACCGGAAGAGCTGCAGCCGTCCCGTGCGCCGGATCTGGCCGTGGGCCTTGTGCACCACGGAGCGCATCTCGCCCTTGTGGTGCTCGTTGGGGCCGAAGACATTGAAGTACTTCAGGCCGGCGATCCGGTCGAGCCAGCCCTCGCGCAGCGCGAGCAGGTCGAAGTCCTGCTTGGACTGCCCGTAGGGATTGA
>CAZYRQ010000471.1:0-2069 GCA_964649455.1 uncultured Lentisphaerales bacterium | reverse complement strand
GGTAGGGCAGTCCCCAGCCCAGCAGCATCAGCGCGGCGGCAACGACGCCGGCGAGGCGGTAGGTCACCCGTCGGTGCAGGAGGCCGCGCCAGAGTGCGCGTACGCTCCAGAGATAGGCGGTCAGATAGCCGCACAGCACAGCCAGCGGCATGGCATCCGGGCCATCGTCGTTGGCCGCCTTCCATCCCGCTTCCCGCAGCCATTCAACACTGAAGACCGCCAGCAGCGTTAGTCCGGTCATGCCGAACGCCCAGAGCATGCCGTTCTCGGCGCCCGAGAAGAAGAGAAACTGCAGATGGCGACGCCAGCGCCGCGGTGAAACCTCGCCCAAAACACGCCGGCTGTAGCCCGGCGCGCACGAAAGGGCGATCCCGCCGAAGCAGGTGAAGGCGAGTATGGAGATCAGCGCCCAGATCATGATGGGGCTCGTTGTCGTCTCGTGCCAGGCGAAGAGCCCCGCGACGGCGCCCCAGAAGCCCCAGAGTGCCGTGATCCAGCCGCGCACGGCCGGTGCCCGGTTGGCCGCGGCCGGCATCACGAGCGACGTGGTGGCCGTGCGGAGCAGCAGACAGGCGCTGAGCCAGCCGGCGAGGAAGAGTCCCGGTGCGACCGCGTCCGACCAACTCGATAGCGAAAGGCCGTTCGTGTGCACCATCGCCATGGCGCCGCCGATGGCGCCGCTGACGATCATCCCCTGGAACGAGAGCATGCCCGGCACGAGGAGGACGCGGAAGACGCGCGAGGTCGCGGCTGTCGCCAGGAAGAGCGCCACGAAGAGGCAGGCCACGGCGACGAGCACCAGCATCAGGGTCGCCAGCAGCGCCTGCAGCAGATCGAGTCCGCGCAGCAGGTAGGCCAGCGACAGGAAGGGCAGTGAGGCGCCGACGAAGAGCAGGAGCATGATGACGGCGGCCGCGATCTTGCCGTCCACGAGCTGCCGGGGTTTCAGGATGGTGGTGTACTGCAGGTCCAGATGCTCGTTGCTGCGCTCCGCCCCCATGCGGCCGCCGACAAAGAATGGAGCGGCGAAAAGGAGCAGCAGGGCGAGGATGACGAAGACGGCGCTGAAGACGCTGCTGCCGAGGCCCTGCTCACCCAGCGGGATGCCGTGGCGCAACTCGTCCTGCGCGCCCAGCAGCACGATCGCAATGGTGATCAGCGAGATGGCCAGAAAGCCGATCAGGCCGGCGGCGACCAAACGGCTGCGCACCATCTGGCGCAGCTCCTTCAGGGTGACGGGGTTCATCCAGTCGGCGACGCTCATGCCGTCTCTCCGCGGGTGACCTTCATGAAGACCTCCTCGAGTCCGGCCTGCTCGGGCCGGAACTCGACCATGCGCACGCCGCGCTGCACGAGCGCCGCCAACAGGTCGGCGGTGGCTTCGGCGCCGGCCGGCACCTCCGCGACGCAACGGTCGCCGCGGACATGCGCGTCCGTGACCCCCGGCAGCTCCAGCAGCAGCCGCACGAGCGGCTCGGGGGTGGGCGCGAGCGCGCGTAGCAGCACCTTCTGCGTGGAGCGGATGTTGCTGGCCAGCGTTGCCACCGTGCCGTTGCCCACGAGCTGCCCGCGCTCGATGATGACCACGCTGGAGCACATCTCGTCCAGTTCGGAGAGGATGTGCGAGCTGATCAGGATCGCCTTGCCGGTCTCGGCCAGCGCCTGGACGAGCTCGCGCAGCTCGATGCGCGCGCGGGGATCAAGGCCGTTGGCCGGTTCGTCCATCACCAGCAGTTCGGGCCGGTGCACCAGCGCCCGCGCGAGGCTGACGCGCTGTTTCATGCCCTTGGAGAGGCTCTTGAGCGTCTTGTCGCGGATCGGTTCGAGTCCGGTGAAGGCCTCGACCTCGGCAACCGCCTCGCGCAGGGCCGCGCCACGGAAGCCGAAGGCGCGTCCGAAAAAGTCGACGTACTCGTGCGCCGTCATGTCGGCGTGTTCCGGCAGCGCATCGGGCATGTAGCCGATCTGGCGCCGGCCCGCCTCGGGGTAGTCGGGGATCGAGACGCCGTCGATGCGGACGTCGCCCGACGTGGCCTCGTCGAGCGTGGCGACGATCCGCAGCGTCGTCG
>CAZYRQ010000470.1:0-2072 GCA_964649455.1 uncultured Lentisphaerales bacterium | reverse complement strand
TTGCCAGGGCGTGCCGTACCATTCCTGGTCGTGGCCCAGCCAGGTCTGGCCGGTCCGCGAATCCAGGATGCGGAAACGTTCGATGTCGGAGAGACGGCGTATCATCGCGGAATTCCTGAATGCCTCATCCGGGGGCGAGCGGCAGCAGCAGGTGAGAGGGATGGGCAGCGTCATGGAACACCTGCTGGTGCGCGATCCGCAGGTGGTCGTCGGCGCCGAAGGGCGCGCCGGTGTTGGGGTTGCGGTCGAAGCGCGGGAAGTTGCTGCTCGAGACCTGCACGCGGAGGCGGTGGCCCTTGAGGAAGGTCATGGCCGTCACGCCGCAGTCGATGTCGTAGGCGTGGATCCGTCCCGGCTCGGCGGCGGGGGCGGGGCTCGCGGGATCGTTGCGGTAGCGCGCGCGCAGGAGGCCGTCGCAGACGTTGTATGAGCGGCCGTCGGGCGCGACGTCGCAGAGCTTGACGGTGAAGTCGGTGTCGGGTGCGGAGGTGGCGGCGAAGAGGCGCGCGCGGACGGTGCCGATGACATCGAGATCGCGTTCGAGCGGCGCGCTGGTGAAGACCAGCACGTCGGCGCGCCGCTCGATGGCGGACTGCTCGCGCTGGCCGGGTGGGGTGGCCTCGTGGCCCAGGTTGTTGCCACCGAGGGTCGGCACGGGGTCGAGGGGATTGTAGACGAAGGTGTCGGGGGGCGTGGCGTCGCTTGCCGGTGGCGCGAAGGCGAGGTGGCCATGGCCGAGGATGCTGTTGGCGGAGCCCTCGGCATGGAGGTAGAGCGGCGTCTCGCGGGTGCCCGGGAGGGGCCAGGCGTCGCTTTCGGCCCAGCGGTTGGAGCCCATGACGAAGAAGCGCAGAGCGGGCTGATCCGGCAGCGGATCCCGGTCGGGGTGCGTCAGGATATTGCGCATGAAGCGGTTGCGGATGGCGATGATGCCGTTGAGGTGGCCGGGCCCGTAATCGACCTCGCCGATGCGCATGTCGTGGTCGAGGGGTTCGATGCAGCAGCGGGTGAAGCGGCGCGCGGCCGCGCTGCCGCCCGACTGCCGCAGGGCTGTGAAGCCGCGCAGCGTCTGCTGGATGAAGATGTCGAACCATCCGCCGGTGATGTAGGCCGGTGCGGTGATCCGCCCGATATCGGTGAACGCGTCGGCCTGCGTCCAGTAGGCGTCGCGCGACGGGTGGGCGATCCACTCGCGCCAGAGGGGCCAGGGGTCGAAGCCGAGCCGCGTGTCGAGCTCGCGCAGCGGCAGCAGGCCGCAGAGCTCGCGCCACGGTTTCTTGAGCTCGATCCGGCGGCGGCGCGCGAGCGTGCCGAAGGCCCAGAAGACGCCGAGCGAGTAGCCGTAGGCGCCGCCGAGGTAGTAGCAGCCATGGATGTCGAGCGGGGCGTTGTGCGGGGTGAGCCCCTTCATGGCGGGGTGGCCGGCGCGCGCGGCCTGCCACTGCGTGGCGCCGGGGTACGACTCGCCGTTGGTGACCAGGTTGCCGTTGAACCAGGGTTGGTCGGTGATCCAGCGGAACAGATCCTCGGCATCGTCGCGCTCTTGGCGCCACAGATCGGCCTCGCCCTCCGAAAGACCCGTACCACGGCAGTCCTGGATGACCATGCCGAGTCCCTGGCGGGCAAAGGCGACGGCATCCTCGGAACGCGTGGCGCAGCCGCCATAGGGGGAGCGGATGACGATGACCGGATGACGCCCCGCGGGCGAGGGGAGATAGACGTCGGTGGCGAGCCGCACGCCGTCGCGCAACGGCATCATGATCCGGCAGACGCAGGCAATGCCCTCCGGTGGGTGGTGTTCAGCGGCTATTGGCATGGCGGCATGATCGAACATCTGACGGGAAGAATCAATGGAAAAGGATGCCCGGCGAGTACTCGGTTGGCCATAGGGGAGCGCGCGGGAAGTGCATGGGGAAGCGGGCGGCCTTTCACCCCTGCGGGGTTCAAGACGGGCAATTGCGGAGCAAGCTACGGATGACGTGGATGTACAGGAAGCACAGGTAGGACGACGACGTCCCCCACGGTCATTTCATTTGGCCTTCTCTTGAACAAGTCTGATGGGATCAACCTTT
>CAZYRQ010000469.1:0-2084 GCA_964649455.1 uncultured Lentisphaerales bacterium | reverse complement strand
GGCCGCCCGCCTCACCATGCGCCCCGCTCACACCCCTGAGACTGACCCATTACGTCGATAGACTTGCCACCGTCTCGCTGATCTGATAAATTGCACAACGTCGGGTGTGTAGAAGTTCCGGTTCCGGATGGTTGCACCCCGGCCGGCATCCGCGAGACGGAGCCGCAGCCGATCGCTCAGGAGTGTTCGTCCATGTCAAGAGTCTGTGAAATTTGCGGCAAGAAGCCCGCAACCGGGAATTCGATCATCCGCCACGGCCTTGCCAAGAGCAAGGGTGGTATTGGTCTGCATACAACAGGCATTACCAAGCGCCGGTTTCTCCCCAACCTGCAGAAGGTTCGTTCTAAGGAAGGCGGCACCGTGCTGCGACGCACCGTATGCACGGCATGCATCCGTCAGGGCAAGATCACCAAGCCCTGACGCGCCGCGCGGGGCGCGCCGGGGCCGGTAGGTGTAGCGACGATCCGGCGTTCTGCGCCAGACAAGGAGTCGGGTTATGGCGAAGATCAGCAATGACGATCCGGACAAGGCGGGATCCCAGGACGAGATCACCGTAACCGGATCGGCTGTGCCGTTCGACGATCAGGATGGCGAGATCAACGACAACGACATCGTCTTCGACTGCCCGCACTGCGGCCACGGATTGGTCATCAACTACCGCGGCGCCGGCCTGATCATCAACTGCACCGAATGCAACGAGCCGGTGCAGGTGCCGATCCCCGACGGCATGGAACTGGCCGACCTCGACCAGGAACCTGAAGAGCTGCAGAGCCAGATCCGCAACCTCCGCCGGGCGCTCTACAAGGCCGAGGAGCACGGCCGCGAGCTCGAGAATGTCGTCATCAGCCTCAAGGAACGCCGCACCGTCCTTGAAAAGGAGCGCGTCGCACAGCTCCACCGCCTGGCCGAAATCCGCAGCGCCTTCGATCACATCCTGCGGTTCAACAGCGAGATCGTCGCCACCTGCAACCGCGTCGTCGAGATGATCCAGACGGAAATGCGCTAGCACCCGCGCACCTGGCACGCAACCTGCTTAAAAGGATTTAAGGAACGTGAAAGTGTGCGCCACATACGGGTCCACCTCCTTCCCGGTGTCGCAAGTGTAAGCTCTGACCACACACAGATGGCTTACTCCCGTTCTCTGCCAGCCTTGGCGCAAGCCATGGCTGGCTTTTTTGTGCCCGGAAAGGGTGAATACTAAAACCACCTATATTATATCAACCTTTCCAGCACTTTATACCCACTAGGCCCGCCCAGTCGCCGTTTCCGGCGCATCCACAATCAGCCGCAGCGCCTCGCGTGCAGCCACCAAACCAAAAACACCGGTGACGCAGACCAGGCTCCCCATGGCGCGCAACCCGCGCGCCATGCCCGCCCCGGCATCCAATAATGCATCCGCCTGCTCAACCGAGTAGACACATCGCAGCCAGCGTCCGGTCGTCTTGGAGTCTATTCCGGACCTTTTCAGGCCTTTTTTAACGTTTCTGGCCAGCGGACACCCTGCCACCTCGTCAATCACCCCACAACGCACTGCCATGGGCTCACGCCTGCGAGCCGCCCCCATACTGGACACCACAGGCACTTGATGCGACAAACAGGCGCATATTAGCGCCACCTTGTCGCACGTGGAATCAATTGCATCAACGAGCACATCTGGTTTTGGCGTCAATATTGAGAGCGAATTCTCATTATTGATTCGCGCCTCGATTGTTTCCACGTGGCACGCAGGCGCGATGTCATGGATCCGCTCGGCGGCGATCATGGTCTTGGGCCGTCCGATCGTCGAGTGGAGGGCGTAGAGCTGGCGGTTGATGTTGGACCGCTCGACGCAGTCGAAATCGATGATCCGCAAATGGCCGACACCGGACCGGGCCAGAGCCTCGACGGCGAAGGAACCGACCGCTCCCAGGCCGGCCACCGTGACCTGCGCCGCAGCCAGCCGTCGGATCGCCGCCTCTCCCAGCAGGTTCCCGACCCGCGACAACGGGCCGTCATCCCCGCCGCTCATGGTCGTGGTTCCACCGTGACAACGACCGGGAAGTGGTCGGAATAGCCGGTATAGATCCGTTGTCCCTGGCGCGTGC
>CAZYRQ010000468.1:0-2092 GCA_964649455.1 uncultured Lentisphaerales bacterium | reverse complement strand
TCGCCGGCCTGCACCTGCCGGCGGGCGTGGAGGTGAAGCCGTGAGGGGGTGGACGGCCGGGGCTCGCGGAGCGCTTCTGTCCACCCTGCTGCTGCTGGCCACCCGCGAACAGGCGATGGCCCAGAGTGCGCAACCGCTTCCGGACGGCCTGACCCTCACCGACACGACTCTGGCGCCGCAGACCTGGGTGCACGGCATGGTCGAGCGGCGCTTCGTCATCGAGAACCCGACCCCACGGCCGCTGCCCGTCGAGATCACGCTGCCCGCCAGCACCTATTCCGGCGACGGGCTCGCCGGGCTCTCGCAGACGGTGCTGGCGAACGCCGGCACCCGCACGCTAGTCCTGCTGCACCAGCCCCCCGTGCGTCTCGCCAACCACAACTCAATCATGGTGAAGGTCGGCCGTTACCGTCCACAACGGATCGAGTGCCAGCCGGTCAATGCCATCGACAAAAACTATTATTCCTCCACCCCCCTCAGTCTGCTCGTTTCGAAGGGGCTCTCCGCCGAAGAGCTGAAGGCCAGTCTGGTCGCCATCGCTTCGGAAACGGAAAGCAGTGCCCGGCACTACAGCCACCGGTCGGCGCAAGAACTGAGCGGTCTGCTGCTCCACAAAGTGGTGAAGCGCCTCTTCACGCGCGAAGCCATGTCGGAGCTTAAGCCGTTGCGCTTCGAGGGCGAGGGCGCCGCCTGGCCGCGCCACTGGCTGGCCTACAGCGCCTTCGACGGTTGCTTGATCGCGGCGGCGGACTACGAGCAGATGCCGGAGGAGGCGCGGCGCGCGCTGCGCGATTATGCCGCCATCGGGGGCCATGTGACGTTCACGGGCATGCCCTCGCTCCCCGAGGGATGGGAGACCGGCGGACAGCCTGGCGTCGGCGCCGCCGGCCTTGGATTCGGCCGCGCCACCACCAGCGCCGCTGCCGTCTTTCCGGCAATCGCCAGCAACGAACTGGCGCGCCTGGCCGCCGGCTGGATCGAAACCGCCCGTCCCTGGCTCGCGCCTTCCGGCTCCATCGCGGAGCTTCTCAAGGCAATTCCCGTCGCCGGCAATGTGCGCGTGCCGGCGCGCAGTTTCCTGGTCATTCTGCTCGTCTTCGCCCTGCTCGCGGGACCCGGAGCCGTCCTTTACACCCGGAGCGCCAACCAGCGCCTCTGGCTGCTGGCGATCGTGCCTGGCTTCTCGCTGCTCTTCAGCCTCGCGATCGTGGTCTATGCCCTGTTGTCAGAAGGCATCACGCCGTCGCAGCACCGCCAGGCGGTGACACTGCTCGACCAGACACAGCGGCACGCCGCCACCGTCGGCGCCCTCGGTATCTATGCTCCCGTCTCACTGCGGGACGGTCTGCATTTCGACCTCGGCACCGAGATCACGCCGCTCTCCTCCGTCCGTTCGGGACGGATCGACGCCGGGCGCGGCCAGCACTACGTTTCCGGCTGGGTCAAGCCGCGCCTGCCCGCCTGCTTCACCCTGCGACGCAGCGAGACGCGCGCCGAGCGGCTGGTCATCACCGGCACCACGACCGGCGTGGTCGAGGTGGTCAACGCCCTGGGCGCCTCCATCCAGCGGCTGCAACTGTGCGATGCACAGGACAACCTCTATGAAACCCGCAGTCTGGCCCCGGGCGAGCGGCGCACCCTCGTGTCGACGCGCAAGCGTCCGCCCTTTGCGCTGGCCGTGACCTGCCAGATCCGCCTGCCGGGGCAGCGCGCGTCCGATGCCGGATGGCACTTCAATGCACTCGCCAAAATGCTGCTGGACGAGAAGCAGACCGCGTACGCGCCCGCCGCCAACAGCTACGTGGCGGTGCTCGATGGCGCCCCCTTCCTGGAGAACCCCCTCGCTTACTGCCGGATCAAGGGCTCGGCCCAGTCCGTCGTCGTGGGCTGGCCCGGCGTGGAGTGAGAGCGACATGAAACTGGAGATTGACAAACTAACGCGCCATTTCGGCGCCACGCGGGCGGTGGATGGCGTCACCTTCAGCGTGGGCTCGGGCGAGGTGGTGGGTTTTGTCGGCCCCAACGGCGCCGGCAAGACGACGACGCTGCGGATCGTCGCCACGCTCGACGAGGCCACGTCGGGCGACGTCCG
>CAZYRQ010000467.1:0-2094 GCA_964649455.1 uncultured Lentisphaerales bacterium | reverse complement strand
GCGACTATTACGACCAGCGGACATACGGGGTCAATCTGCTCGTCAACCATCCGCTTGGGCGGCACCAAATGCTCTCCACGGGTTATGCGTTCGCGGGGTATGAGATCTACAACCTGGACGAGACCGCCGCGCCGCTGCTCCAGCCGTCGCTGGTGACGAACCAGGAACTGCTTGTTACCTCCTGGATTCTCGCCTGGAGCATGGATTATACCGACCGCCAGATCAGGCCAACCCGCGGGCTGCGCCTGCGCGGCAGCGTCAGCTTGGGGAGCCAGGCGCTGGGCGGCGACACGGATGTCGTCCAGACCGAAGCCGGCGCCAGTCTATTCCTGAGTCCCTTCTTCCGCCATGTGATTAGTCTCCGCGGGGGTGTGAAGAGTTTGGATCCGTATGGCGACACGGACGAGGTAGCGCTGCCGTTGCGGAGCTTCCTTGGAGGAAGCCGCGACTTGCGAGGTTTCGAGTATCACTCCGTCTCCCCGCTGGACGAGGTCGGCCGTCCCATGGGTGGCCAGAGCGCCTGGTGGGCCACGGCGGAATACCGGGTGCCACTGCTCCGCTGGCTGGATCTCGCCGTCTACTACGATGTCGGCGATGTGAGCCTGGAATCCTATGCCTATTCGGGCGAAGGGCCCGTCAGCAACTGGGGCATCGGCGTGCTGATCCAGGCGGAGGAGTTTCCCGTGCGTTTCGACGTTGCCACGCCCATCAAGACGATCGAGGGGGATCTGCAGAACGAGAAGGGAAAGCCTCACTTCTCCTTCTCGGCGGGATATCGTTTCTAGGAACAGTCGGGAGAAGATGAACATGCAGGATCTTCGGGTTTCATTTGCCCTGCTGGCGCTTCTGGGCATTCTTGGTTGCCGGACCTGGCGACAGTCGCCCGACAGGTTTCAGAAACCGTTGGTCCGCAATGCCGGGGAGGTCTTCACTTTCGTCATCCACTCCGATCCGGCGGGCGCCGAGGTCTTCGCCCGGCAAGTGGCGGGTGGCGAGCGGCGGCTGGGCACGACGCCTTTGAATCTCACGGTCCGGATGGCGCGTGGCCGCAAGAAGGGTTTCGGCGCCCTGCTGGGCAAGGGCGACTGGCAGGCCTTCGTACAAAACGACTCCCCCTTCGTTTTCAGTTCAAATCATGATTTCGTCTCCCTCAGGATACCGAAACTGCGTCTGCGGAAGAACGGCTACGAGCAGGAAACCTTCACTGGCTACTGGGTCTTTCCCGAAAGCCTGAAACATAGCGTATCCGCGTGGAAATCGGTTCCGGTCGCCAGACGCTACCAGAAGACGATCGTCTTCAAAAATCCGACAGCCGAACGTGCCGCTACAACCGTCACGATCGACTGCGCCACCGGCGCCGCTAAGATCCAGGCGCTTGATGCAAAGGGAGGCGCTGGAACGACCGCCGGCACGACGCCCCTGGCGTGCATGATCGGCTTCGCACCCGTGCGTTCCGATGACGGCAACATAGTTAATTGGAGGATCTGGGCCGACAAGCATAAGGATCTCTGGGAAACCGCCCCGAACGGGGATCTCTTCCTGAACGCCGTCCTTGAACGCGAGGGCTATGCGCCTGAGAAAGTGAGACGCCGGATCTGCAATTTCAAAGATCCGCCTCCGGAACAGCAGACGACCCAGTTCCAGATGATCCGTCCCACCAAACCGGAAGCCCAGTTCACGCTGACGCTGAATTCGCTGCCCACGGAGGCGTCCGTCTATGTCCTGAATGCTGATGGCTCCCTGGGCAGGGAGTTTGGGAAAACACCGCTGGAGTTCACCGTCGGTATGGCCCAGGAGAGCGTCGAGGATGTACCCGGTACTTATGTCCACAAGGACTGGCGCCTCTGGGCTCCCGTAGGCCTCGTGCGGTGGGATGTCCTGGAGAATGGGGCGCTGGCCGTCAAGCTGACCTGTGCCGTCTACAAGGATGGCTTTGCCGTGGAGAACGTCGTTCACCCGATCTTCGAGCTGCAGCCGGGCAGACCCTTTCCCCTGGGCCTGACCCTGACCGTCCCGCTGCCCAGCGCAGAGCAGGCCGCCGTCCGCGAATCGCACCGTCTGCAGCAGGAGCGGATCATGTCGACGGCGGATGCT
>CAZYRQ010000466.1:0-2103 GCA_964649455.1 uncultured Lentisphaerales bacterium | reverse complement strand
GTCTGCTACGCCGACGACGCGGGAGGCGAAGGAACGTATCCCTACGACACGCCCGCAAAGGCCACGGCCTTCATCCAGAAGGCCATCGACACCGTCTACGGCGGTGCCGACACGCAGGGCAAGGTCGTCGTCGCGCCCGGCATCTACGCGGAACTTCCCGTGCAGCCGACGTGCTACCGCGGCGGCCGCCACCTCATCGTCGCCAAGCCCATCCGCGTGACGGGCGGCGCCGATGCTTCGCAGACGATCCTCCGGACGACGACGACGCTCAAGCTGGGCGGCGTCCACGTCGGCTTCCCCGGCGCCTGCTTCGACGGCTTCACGATCCAGGGAGCGACACAGTCGGCGGACACCTACTGGCGCAGCGGTTTGGTCTTCCAACTGACAGGCGGCGTCGCCTCGAACTGCGTCGTCCGCGAGACGAAGAACACGGGAGGAACCCACATGGCGCCGCCTGCGGGTGTCACGGGCGGACTCCTCACCCACTCCCGGATCGTCGACAACCATTTCACCAGTATGGGCTGGGGCCGCCAGTCGTGCGGACTCCGCGTCGATGGCGGTGAAGTGCGCCACTGCGAAATCGCCCGCAACACCATCGACATCGGTTTCTCCGACCAAGCCTACGCAGGCGGTTTGCTGCAAACAGGCGGCCTGGTCGCGGACTGTATCATCGCCTCCAACACCGCAGGCCACAAGAATCAGGCCAACGGCGCGGGTGGTGTCCGCATCGACGGTGGAACGCTGGAGCGTTGCATCATTGAGAGCAACACCAATCCCTGCGCGGACAAGAACCGGGCTATCGGAGGCCTGCTCGTCTACGGCGCGGCGACCGTGCGCAACTGCCTTATCGTCGGCAATACCGCGGCCTCCTCGACCACGACGTCGTCGGGCGGCGTCTACATCGACAACGCGGGCGCGTCCGTGAGCCACCTGACGGTCTACAACAACTCCGCCGCCGCAGGCGCGGGCGGCCTGACAATGGCCACCGCCGCGAACAACGTTCATGGCTGCATCGTCTTTGGCAACACCGGCAGCGCGGCAGCGAACCTTTCCGCGACCTCGACGGGACGCCCCGACTACTCGTGCTTCCCCGAGGCAGAAACCCTCGGCGGCACGGGCAACACCCAGGACGACCCGCTGTTCAAGGATTCCGCCGTCGCGCTTCCCGTCGACTGGGAGACCCTCGCGGGCTTCGGCATCACGGGCAATTCGCCCTGCAAGGATACTGTGACGGGCGGCACCGCCTACGCGGCCGACGACCTCGTCGGCAACCTCCGCTCGGCCGACGGCACGGGCGAGACCGGTTATCCCGACATGGGCTGCCTCGAGCGCCAGCCGTTGTCGGGCGACGAGATCGAAGCCACGCTCACCACGGTTTCGACCACCGTTCCCGCCGGCTCCACGCTGCTAGCGAGCGTCGCCGTCGCAGGCGTCGACACGACCATCGCCTCGTGCGTCTGGCATGTGGCGCACGCGGGTATCACGAATCTCATTCACGGCACGGACGACACGCTCGCGCTCGCCGGCGTCGAGACCGGCACCTACGTCATTTGGGCCGACGTGACGAACGGCTCGGGCGTCTCCGGCACCACGCGCACCCTGACGGTCATGGTGCGTCCCCTGGTCTGCCACGTCGCCCGCGGCGCGAACACCGACCAGTGGCCCTACGACACGCCTGCTAACGCGGCATCGAACCTCTGCGACGCCATCGCGGCGGTCTTCGGCGCCCCCGACACCCCCGGCACAGTCCACATCGCCGCAGGTGTTTACGAAGATATGAAGGAGAACACGGCCGCCAACACCTACACCTACGTGGGCGTCCTCGACAAGCCCGCGAAGATCGTCGGCGCGGGGCCCGACAAGACCTGGATCAAGTACACGTCGACAGACATCGGCGGCGGATTCCTCGTCATCAATGCCGAGGCCGAGGTCCGGGGCGTCAAAATTTCCGGCGCGGCCAAGTCCCCGGGCGACGGCTACTTCACACAGCACGGCATCGCCGTCACGATGACCGGCGGCATCGTCTCTAACTGCGTGATGACGCAGTGCCGGAGCAACGGATCGCATACCCTGCCCGTCCTCCAGATGACCGGCGGCCTCGTC
>CAZYRQ010000465.1:0-2103 GCA_964649455.1 uncultured Lentisphaerales bacterium | reverse complement strand
GCACGTCGCTGCGGGCGTTGATCCGCTTGACGAATCCCGGGGTGTGGATATGGGCGCAGCCGGCAAAGGCTAGTTTGGTCATGACATTCTCCTAACTTGCACGCGCTTGATTTACGACTCCAGCCGGGCGCGTTTCCAGCCTTCCGAGGTTTTGATGTAGAGGCCGGCCGCGGCACCGCCGTCGACCCAGGCCAGTTCGCCGGGCATTCCATCCGCCGGCCCGGGCGGCGTCGCGCGCGGCGTCAGCCGCAGGCCAGGACCCGACACGGTCAACGGGGGTTGCGCACCGGCGCCGTCGCCGGAGGGGATCCGGCACTCCCGGCCGCCCATGACGACGTTGTCGCGGTACGACTCGCCCAGGATGGTGGCGCCTTCCAAATTGCCGTCGAAGGCTTTGGCGAGCTTGTGTTCGGGGTGGGCGAAGTAGCCGTTGCCGAGGTAGGTGCCCTGGCCGCCGCCGGGGCCGACGAGCACGCCGGCGCCGGCGTTGTCCGCGGCCCAGCGGCTGTAGTAGGTCCGGCAGGCGATGAAGGTCTGCGAGGGTTTGAGGACATAGAAGCCCGCCTTCGTCGGCGAGTCGGCATAGCACTGCAGATAGGTGTCGCAGTGGCCGTTGCAGTAAAAGCAGTAGGGCATCGGTCCCTGCTCCGGGTCGTAGTTCCAGACATGCACCTGCGTGAAGTGGCACGAGAAGGCATCGCTGCGCAGACCGGTCTCGAAGCCGATGATGTGCGCGAGGTGTACGCCGCTGTCGCCGCTCGCGTAGTGGATCCCGATGCTGCCCGGCGCATAGGGCTTGTCGAGATCGTTATTGCAGCGCACATGGCTGATGTTGACCTCGTAGCCGGCTTCGACGTGGATACCCTTGAAGGTGGCGTTGCGGATCTCGATGTCGGCAATCTCGAGCCGACTGGTGCGCACCACCTTGAGGCCGGTGAGCGGCTGCTGTCCGCCATCGATGATGCCGCCGCGGATCCAGCCGCCGGGGTGGTGCCGGGCCTCGTCGCCCGAGTCCTTGAGCACGATCGCGTCGCCCCGGAAGCCGGGCCGTGCGCGCAGAATGGCGTGGGGGGTCATGCAGAGGCTGACGTCTTTCTGCAGCAACAGCGTGCGGTCGAGGCCATAGACTCCGTCGGCGAGTTGCAGGGTGCCTCCGCCGCCAGCCACCAGCTCCGCCACCCGGTTGTCAAGTGCGTCTGTGCAATCTGGGGTCATCTGTTTTGTGTCCATCATGCCTTCCTGGCCGTTCGGCCGTCGGCGCTCGTCCGCGTACAGGCCCGCAGTGCCCGGCACTGCGAACCGCCCGCGTCCGTCCCCGACATCAACACAGCTTGAACGCTATACATGGTTAAGCAGCATCAGTTCAGCGGGGGCGGGGTCGAGGTAGACCTGTGCGCGTAGATAGGGTTCGTCGAAGCGCGCCACCAGGTGCCGCAGCACCGCGACAGGGGCGATCAGCGGCACCTGTCCCAGACGGTAGGCGTCAATGAGCGCCAGGAGATCGGCCTTCTCGGCCGCGCCCAGGCGCTCCTTGAAGTAGCCCATGGCATGCTGGAGGACGTTGGTCTGCTTGGCCGGCGTCGCCAGCAGCGCCAGCGTCGGCATCAGCCGCGCGAGGTAGTCGGCACGCACCGCCTGCGGCGGATGCCCCTTGGCGGCGGCCACGATGCGCCCGAGTTCGCGCAGCCGCGACGGACTGTGGCTCATCAGGGTGAGTTTGTGGCGGGTATGGAAACCGACCAGCGCGGCCAGCGTCCCCGCGGCCTCGCAGGCGCGCCAGCGGTCGAGGACGAAGACCCGCCCGATGAAGTTCTCGCGCAGGGCCGGATCGTGCAGGCGCCCCTCGTCCTCGACGGGCAGCAGCGGGTACCGCGCCATGACGGCCGCCGCGAAGAGTCCGGCGCCGGAGCCGTCCGGCATGCCCTTGGCGTTGTAGATCTTGACGCCCCGCATGCCGGAGCTTGGCGAACGGCTCTTGAAGACGAAACCGCGCAGATCCAGGGCGTCCAGTTGCGGCACGGCGTGTTCGATCCACGCCTGCATCTGCCCCGTCACATCGCGCCGCGTGCGGGTGGTGACGAGCCGGACCGCGCCGTCCGCCTG
>CAZYRQ010000464.1:0-2104 GCA_964649455.1 uncultured Lentisphaerales bacterium | reverse complement strand
GCGCACCCGAGGCCGCGGCGGCCATCCCGCGGCGCCGGCGGCCCGCGAGGTAGGCGAGCTGCAGGAGATGCCCGAGCAGGGGCAGGAGGATCACGGACTCCGCCCGCCAGCGGAACAGAACGCCGCTGAGGAAGATCCCGGCCGTGCCGGTCATGGCCCAGACTACATTGTAGAAGGCGACCCGCTGGGCCGTCGAGAAGCGGCCTGCCACGTGGACGATGGCGGCCTCGAGCGCGGGCCAGGTGCAGGCGATGGCCATGGTGTAGAGCGCCATGACCGCGAAGGCCATGTACGCTACGGGCAGCAGCAGTAGCAGCGCCAGGGCGAACGTGGCCAGCGCCAGCACGCAGGCGTAGACGCGGTCGTAGCCCGCGCGTTCCGCCAGCCGCCCGCCGATGATCGAGAAGACCACGTAGACCAGACCCTGCACCGACCCGAGCAGCAGGTTGTCGGCATCCCCGAAGCCCAGGCGCGCGTGAGTCCAGAAAAAGATCGCCAGCAGGAAAAGCGAGGCGCCGGCCGAATTGAGGCCTTCCAGAAAGTAGTATTCACCCAGCCGCAGGCGGGGCGGCCGGGACAGGAGTTGCGTCATGGACAAACAGCATAATGAAAATCACCGCCAAAGCCAAGCGGCAGTGAAAAGGGTGCGGGTGCGGGGCGAGTGGGGAGTAATGGAGATGTGTTTAACGCAGAGGCGGGGAGACGCAGAGGGAGAGGCTACGGATTTCGCGGATAGCGGATGGGAAGACGGGTGAGATGTTTGACAACGCGGAGAGGAACTGCCCATTGCCACCTGCATACTGACCTGCGGTTCACCGGAGTCCCGCCTTCAAGATCTGGCAATATATTTGCCATTTCGCCCCACTTTTTTCATAATCCTCACACCCCCCGGAAACTGAACGATTACCCCTTGTGTCGAGATCCGTGTTTACGGACGACGCGGCCTTCGGTAACATAGCGGCAAAACATGCGTATCGCATGTAGCCTGCAAACTAGGAAGACAACGATGAATAAGCATTTCCTGCGCTACCCTCTCGCCATGTTGCTGATCGGATCGGGCCTGGCCCGCAGCCAGGATGTGCCGGCCGACGCCGCAGCCGCCATGGCGCAGGCGATGGCCGCCCTGGGACAGGCAGCCGAGAAGAACGCCGCCGCCGGCGCCGTCGATGCCAAGGAACTCAAAGCGCTGCTGCCGGAGAAGGAGGCCTTTGCCGGCTTCAAACGAGTCAAGGCGGGCACCGAAAGCAACACGGCCATGGGCTTCAAAGTCGTCGTCGCCACGGCCGAGTTCGAGGCCATCGACGGGGACGCCGGCCTTACCGTCAAGTACACGGACATCGGCGGACTGGGCGCCCTGGCCAAGATGGCCATGACGATGCAGGAGATCGACGAGGAGACTGAGAACGGTTTCCGCCGCACGGCCACCTATGCGGGCTTCAAGGCCTTGGAAGAGTTCGACGGGGAGGACAAGTCGAGCAAGGTGCAGATATTCCCCGGCGACCGTGTGGCCGTCGAGGTCGAGGCGCACGGCCTGAGCTTCGACGCCGTCAAGCAGATCGTCGGCAAGCTCGACCTCAAGAAACTGGCGGCGCTGAAGCCAGTGGCGGCGCCCGCCGCCCCCGCGAAGTAGCCGTGCCGGCCGAAGGGCATGCAGACGGGATCCCTGTGGTGCGGGGAGCGGTGCGTCGCGTCGTGCGTGTCGCGCACCACGTTTCCCTGGGAGCGGATGGCCGGACTGCTGGGACGCCGCGCGCTTCCGGCGGGCCGAGGCCTCCTGATAGCCCCCTGTGGTGCGGTGCACACGGTCGGCATGCGCTTCAAGCTGGATTTGGTATTTCTGGATGGCGACGGGCGCGTACTACGCTGCGTGCCCGGCGTGCCGCCGGGACGCTTCGGGGTCTGGGGCGGACGCCATGCCCGCCAGACGCTGGAGGTTCAGGCGGGCTGGCTCGACCTCGCCACGCTGGTCGGCGCGCGGCTCGACTGGCGTCCCACTACACCGTGAAGGCCAGCACGCGCGCGGACTGCGGCGGCACATCGACCGCCAGTCGGCCGGCGGCGTCGCGCGCGAGGGTGGCGCCGGTCACGCGTTCGGCGGCGGTGG
>CAZYRQ010000463.1:0-2120 GCA_964649455.1 uncultured Lentisphaerales bacterium | reverse complement strand
TGATGGAGTGGTTCGGCGAGCCGCTGCGCGGCTGGGACATCTCGCGCGACGCCCCCTACTTCGGCTTCGAGATCCCCGGCCACCCCGGCAAGTTCTTCTATGTCTGGGTCGACGCCCCCATCGGCTACATGGCCTCGCTCAAGAACTGGTGCGACCGCCAGGGCGAGTCCTTCGATGCCTGGTGGAACGCGCCCGGCACGGAAATCTACCACTTCATCGGCAAGGACATCGTCCGCTTCCACTGCCTCTTCTGGCCGGCCATGCTCCAGTGCGGCGGCTTCAAGGGCCCCGACCAGGTTTTCGTGCATGGGTTTCTCACCGTCAACGGCGAGAAGATGAGCAAGTCGAAGGGCACCTTCATCAGCGCCCGCACCTATCTCGACCACCTGCCGCCGCTCTACCTCCGCTTCTACTACGCCTGCAAGCTGAACGGCACGACCGACGACATCGACCTCAACCTCGACGACTTCGCCGGCCGCGTCAATTCCGACCTCGTCGGCAAGATCACCAACCTCGCCTCGCGCGGCGCCCAGATGCTCCACAAGAACCTGGAGGGCCGGGCCGGCACGATGGACGACGAGGGCCGCGCGCTCTACGCGGCCGCCTGCGCGCGGAGCGAGACGATCGCCGGCCACTACGAACGGCGCGACTTCTCCCAGGTGATGGTCGCCGTCCGCGAACTGGCCGAGGCGGCCAACCGCTACTTCGATGCCCAGGCACCCTGGACGCTCGTCAAGCAGGATCCCGAAGCCGCCCGGCGCGTGCTGACCAGCCTGCTGAATAGCTTCCGGGTTCTGGCCATCTACCTCAAGCCGATCCTGCCGGGCTACACCGCCCAGGTCGAGCAGCTCTTCGGCGAGAAGCCCTACACCTGGGCCGACACGGCCGCGCCCTTCGAGAACCGAACGCTCAACCCGTACACCTATCTCGCCACGCGCGTCGATCCGAAGCAGGTGCAGGCGATGGTCGAGCGTAGCCGCCAGGCACCCGCCCCTGCGGCGCCTGCGGCAAGCGCCACGCCGGTCGAGCCCGTCAAGCCCGAGATCGACATCGAGACCTTCGGCCGGATGGATCTGCGCGTGGCGCGCGTCGTCGCGGCGGAGCTTGTCGAGGGCGCCGAGAAGCTCCTCCGGCTGCAGCTCGACATCGGCGAGGCGCGCCCGCGCCAGGTCTTCGCGGGCATCCGCAAGGCCTACGACCCGGCGGCCCTCGTCGGCCGCCAGGTCGTCATGGTCGCCAACCTCGCCCCGCGCAAGATGCGCTTCGGCGTCTCCGAGGGCATGGTGCTCGCCGCCGGCAATCCCGACGGCGGCCTCTTCGTGGTCTCTCCCGACGCCGGCGCCCTTCCCGGCGCCACGGTGAAATAACAAGGAACGAACAATGATCAGCGACACCATCAAAAGCGGATTCCAGCGCGCCCCCCACCGCAGCCTGCTCATGGCCACGGGCGTCAAGCGCGACGACTTCTCCAAACCCTTCATCGGCGTCTGCAACTCCTACACCGACATCGTGCCCGGCCACTGCCACCTGAACAAGGTCGGCGAGTTCGTCAAGGCCTGCATCCGCGAGGCCGGCGGCGTGCCCTTCGAGTTCAACACGATCGCCATCTGCGACGGCATCGCCATGGGGCACGGCGGCATGAACTACTCGCTGCCGAGCCGCGAGCTGATCGCCGACTCGGTCGAGTCGATGATCAAGGCCCACTGCTTCGACGGCGTCATCTGCATCCCGAACTGCGACAAGGTCGTCCCCGGCATGCTGATCGGCACCCTGCGCGCCAACATCCCGACGATCTTCGCCAGCGGCGGCCCCATGGCCGCAGGCGGCGTCCCCGGCTCGAAGAAGGCCCTCGACCTGATCTCGGTCTTCGAGGCCGTCTCGGCCTTCAAGAACGCGAAGATCGACGCCGACGAACTGAACGCCGTCGAGTGCGGCGCCTGTCCCGGCGCCGGCTCCTGCTCGGGCATGTTCACGGCCAACTCGATGAACTGCCTCTGCGAGGCGATCGGCCTCGCGCTGCCGGGCAACGGCACGATCCTGGCCACCGACATGAAGCGCCGCAAGCTCTGGCGCGAGGCGGCCAAGCGCATCGTCGCCATGGCCCAGGCCGGCACGCCGCG
>CAZYRQ010000462.1:0-2127 GCA_964649455.1 uncultured Lentisphaerales bacterium | reverse complement strand
GAGATCGCGGCCCGTTGAGCACAGGCGGCAGATACTCGTTGAGCGTCCAGGCGGCAGTCAGCAACGCGTCCCGCTCGGCTTCGGTGACCAGGGGCGGCGCGTGCAACTCGCCCTGGACGGGCACGTATCCCGGCGTCGGCGCGCAGAGGAAGATGCCGCCCTCGCCCCGGGTCTCGATCAGGGTGGCGATCTTGTCGCCATCCTTGCGCTGGGCCAGTTTCATATTGCCGCAGACTGGAGCCCCGCAACGGTAGAATACGTGACAACCCCCGGATGGCGAACGCTCGATCACCAGGCGTGAGAGCAAATCGGGCGGGATCTGTCCGGACCAGGCGTCGAAGAGTTCGCCATGCGCGTCGAAGTCGATCATCTCGGCGTTCCCCGAGACGGCCCCGCAGACGATGCAGAGAGCGTCGGGACTCCTGGCAAGCCAGGCGGATAGCTCGGATTCGGCGGGCAGCCGTCCGCGGAACTGCCTCCACGCGCCGACCGCCGGCCGTTTCTGGGCGCGGATGGCGGGCAGGACGCACAGGCATGCGGCAAGGTAGCGGTTGGCTGACTCCGGAATGCTCATGGCGTGGCTCTAGAAGGGTAGATCTTCGTCTTCCGGCCCCAGGTATTCGGGCAGGTTGCCGTCGTCGCGCTCCTCGCTGCCGTCCAGGCGCGGCGGGACGGGCCCCAGACGGTGGTGGGTGATGCGCTCGTACTTCTCGCCCGTGACCGAGCGCACGGTGATGGCCAGGGTGTCGGCCACGCCGCCCGCCCCGCAGAGGGCCACGGCCCGCTCGGCCGACTCCGGGAACGGCTCGCGGGAGCGGGCGCGCCACCAGGCCTCGGCCTTGGCGCGGGCGTAGCCGCTGTGCTCGATGCAGACCCACTCGCTGCGGTAGGCGCTCAGGCCGATCTTGTAGTCGACGCGCATCGTGCGGGGATGGTCCTCGGGCGCGTCGCGCTTGACGTGGACGCTGTAGAAGACGCCCATGACCGTGTGCTCGGTCTCGCTGACCTGGCCCGAGAGGATGCCCGCCGTGGATGCCTCGCCCTCGTGCTGTCCGCGTTTGGGCGGCGGGAACTCGAAGCCGCACTCGGGGCACCTGGCATAGGCCGCGTGGATGAGCGCCTGGCACTGCGGGCACTCCTTGGCTGGCGCCTCGCCCGATCCGGGCGTCCGGTCTTTGATCTCCAGGGCGTCGACCGGGCCGTGCCGCAGGATGTTGCCGCCGAAATCCAGGACGAGGCAGTCGCTCTTGTTGGGATGGAGCCTGAAGCCCCGACCACACATCTGATAGAAAAGTCCCGGGGAGTTCGTCGGGCGTAGGAGCGCCACGCAGTCGATGTTCGGTGCGTCGAAACCTGTGGTCAGGACATTGACGTTGACCAGGTACTTGAGGCCGCCATCCTTGAATCGCTTGAGGGTGTCGGCGCGCTCGAACGGCTGCGTGTCGCCGCAAACGAAGCCGCACTCGTGACCCATCTCGCCCAGCACCCGCTGGACGTGCGCGGCGTGATGCACTCCGGCGGCGAAGATCAGCACCGAGCGGCGGTCCCGCGCATGCCCGGCGATCTCGGCGCAGGCCGACCGCACCAGCGCGTCGTCGTCCATCAGGGACTCGACCTCGCCGGCGACGAACTCGCCGCCCCGGATGTGCAGACCCGAGGTGTCGGGCTTGCGGCATCCCGCCTTGCTCTTGAGCGGGCACAGATAGCCCTGCGCGATCAGCTCGCGCACGCCGACCTCGTAGCAGACGTGGTTGAGCAGGTTCTCCGGTGCGCAGATCGTGCCGGTGGACATGCGGTAGGGCGTGGCCGTGAGTCCGATGAGGCGCACGCCGGGGTTCACCAGGCGGGACTCCTCGAGGAAGGTCCTATACATGCCTTCCCCGTCGGGCGGCAGCATGTGCGCCTCGTCGATCAGAATCAGGTCGAAGCGGTCGAGTTCGGCCGCCCGGCGAAAGACCGACTGGATGCCCGCCACGATGATCGGGTGCTCGGTGTCACGGCACTTGAGGCCCGCCGAGTAGACCCCGATCTTGTTCCACAGGTCCGGGGCCATCGTGTGGAGCTTCTCGGCAGCCTGCTCGAGCAGCTCCTTGACGTGGGCCAGGATCAGCACGCGTCCGCCCCACT